>JAZNNK010000086.1:0-6876 GCA_045580205.1 Faecousia sp. | reverse complement strand
GGAATCCACCGACGGGCATGATCATCTGCATCGCGGGGTATCCTTCCGGAATAAGCCGGATCCCTTCGCCGGCATTAAGAATGCCACCGCCAAACGTACCTGCGCCAAGCAGCTCGCGGATCACGCACATAATGACAAGCGCAACCGTATAGCCGATGCCTTGAAACAGACCGTCTAATGCGGATGCAAAAACGGTGTTTTTGGAAGCAAAGGCTTCAGCGCGTCCCAAAATGATACAGTTAACGACGATCAGAGGAATAAATACGCCTAAGCTTTCGGCAAGAGATGGCAGAAAAGCCTGTAAAAGCAGGTCGACAATGGTAACAAAGCCGGCAATAATGACAATGTAGGCAGCGATTCTGATCTGCGAAGGAATTATCCTGCGCAAAGCAGAGATCAAAATATTTGAGCAAATCAAAATGATCGTTACGGAAATGCCCATGCCAAGACCGTTAAAGAGGTTGGTGGTGATGGCAAGTGTCGAACACATACCTAAAAGCTGTACAAGAACAGGGTTTTTTGTCAGCAGACCTTCGGAGAATTGTTTTTTGATATTCATAATACGCCTCCTCAACCTAAGCCTGCGGCGCAAGACAGTGCGGCATTCATGCCTTCGGTAACTGCCCGCGAGGTGATCGTTGCGCTTGTAATAGCCTCAAGCGTACCACCGTCTTTAGAAAGGGCCAGCGTTCCACCAAGTCCAATAAACTGATTCCGGAAGTTTTCACCGGCGGTCGTTGAAGCAGCGGCAACAGCACCCAGACTTGGGGTTTCTGCATGGCGGATAATTGAAACACCGCTTACTTTGTTGTCGATCACGCCAACCATCATAACGATTTCGCCGCCAAATCCGGAGGGGGCTACCTCAATAGCATAGCCTATATCAGAGGCATATACTTTCCGGACAAGACCTGTATCGTCAGTAAAGGTCGAGAGAGGCTCTCCGCCGCCGGGCAGGACAGCGATAATTGCATCCTGCGTTTTCTTTGCGTTGATTTTTTCAATGATAGGTTGTGTAATTGCGTTGACACTGCCTAAAGCGGCAGCAACCAGCGCGGTAATGACCAGCAGTGTAAAGGTCAGACGGAAAATGTACAGTATAAGTGATTTGTCTTTCACTTTTTGACAGCCCCCTTTCGTGGTGCGCCGAACCGCTTTGGTCTGCCGATCCGGTCAAGAAGGACAACGCAGCAGTTCATGATCAGAATGGCGTAGCTGACACCTTCGTTATAGCTGCCGAAGTAACGGATCACGACCGTAATTGCACCGCAGCCGATTCCGAAAAGAATTTGACCCAGGTGCGTAACGGGGCTTGTTACATAGTCGGTTGCCATGAAGATCGCACCCAGCATAACGCCGCCTGTGCAAAGCTGAGCGGCACTCCACTGGAGGGGATCGTTTCCTAAGGGGAATAGAAGTGTTAACAGGCCTACAGTTCCGATAAAGGACAGAGGAATACGCGGTGTGATCACTCTGCGAACGAGCAGATAGATAAAGCCAATCAGCAACAGCAAAGCAGATGTTTCGCCTAAGCAGCCACCGACATTACCAACAAACATATCCCATAAGCTGTCTGTTGGCAGGTATCCCTGATGCATAGATGCCAAAGGTGTGGCAGCGGTAACTGCATCGGAAGCAGATAATATGCCTGCCGCATTTTCAAAGCCGGGCTTTACCCAGGTGTTCATGATGACAGGCCAGCTGAACATAAATGCGCGGGCTGCCAGCGCGGGATTGACAATGTTTTTGCCAATACCGCCAAAGAGTTGTTTGACGATAATGATAGCAAAAAAGTCGCCGATAATAATACACCAGTATGGAATAGTTACCGGACAAACAAAAGCGATCAGCACGCCGGTTACAAGAGCAGAAAGGTCATATGCTTTGCAGGGTCGATGTGTCAGCTTGCAGTAGGCCCACTCAAAAAAGAGACAGGCTGCCATGCTGACAAGCGTAACAACGATCGCGCGCGGTCCAAAGAAGAATATGCTGCCCACCATAGCAGGCGACAGCGCAATCAGCACATCGCGCATAATCGTCCTTGTGGATGCGGGGGAGTGGATATGGGGAGAGCTCGATATCGTCAGCTCGTAAAAGTATTTCATTTGCGCCATAGCCAGAGCCTCCCTTACACTTTTGTTGCTGTTTTTGCAGCAGCTTCGCGGATAATGTGTTTGCCGGAGCGAAAGCCGAGTACAAGAGGGATCGATGCAGGGCATGTGTAGGCACAACAGCCGCACTCGATACAGTCCATCATATTGACAGACTTCATTTCTTCCGGATCACCTGCAAACAATGCTTTATACATCAGAACAGGCATCAGCTTGACAGGACAGGCCTCAATGCACTTTCCGCAGCGGATGCAGCTCGGATGCTCTACGGTATATTTGTTTTTAATACCCAGAATGGTAACGGCGTTTGAGCCTTTTATGACCGGAACACTCAGGTCGTACTGTGATACGCCCATCATAGGACCGCCGGAGAGAACCTTATATGGATTTTCACTGTGTCCGACTGCCTCAAGAAGATCGTTAAAGCTCGTGCCGATAGGGACCATCAGGTTTTTCGGACGCATAACGATATCACCCGAAACAGTAACAATCCTTCGGATCAAGGGCATGCCGTTGTATACTGCGTCATGGATCGCTTTACAGGTAGCTGCGTTAAATACTGCGCAGCCGACAGCTGCAGGCAGACCACCGGAGGGAACTTCACGGCCGGTAACAGCATTAATAAGCTGCTTTTCTGCGCCTTGTGGATATTTAGCAGGCAAAATGTCAAATATAATATCATTCCCGGCATGCTTTTTCAAACATTTTATGGCAGCAGGCTTGTTGTTTTCAATGGCGATATGTGCACTGTTGAGATCTAAAATTTTCATGATGATCTTAAGACCCGAGATCACTTCCCCGGGATATTCCTGGCAAAGGCGATCATCTGCAACAATGTACGGCTCACATTCGGAGACGTTGATAATGATCGTATCCACCTTGCCAAGGCCGGAACGCAGCTTTACATGTGTAGGGAAAGCTGCACCGCCCATGCCGACGATTCCGGCCTGGTGGATCAGATCGATCAGCGCATCACCGGTCAGAGCATCTACCGCATCCTGTGTGCGTGGACGGATATCCGGACATAAGGTGTTCTGATGGTCGTTTTCAATAATGACACTCATAACCATTGTGCCGCTTACGTGCGGACGCGGTTCGACAGCTTTTACTTTTCCGGAGACCGGCGCATGGACAGGAACACAAAGTCCCTGGTTATCACCGATGATTTGTCCGACTGTAACAAGATCATTTTTCTTTACCAGCGGCTGACACGGAGCACCAATGTGCTGAGACATTGGAACGACCAGGATGTCCGGTGCAGGGAAATCCTGTACAGCCTGCTTTTCAGCGTACCATTTACTTTCTGTCGGATGGATTCCTCCAAAGAATGAGAAGGGCATAGCTTTCACCTCATGCAAAAAATAGGAAATGTATATAGCATGTTTACATGCTGTTATCATAACGCAAATGGCGCGTTTTGTCTATATGATCATCGTCAATTTGTACAAAAAATAATTAAAAAATATATTTATATCGATAGAAAACAACGGAAATATCCTACTTTATGACATAAAATAATATAACTGGCTGTTTATAAAAACAGCCAGTTATAAAACATCATAAATATTGGTTACTTCAGCAGGACCTTCTAAAAGAAGACGCGTGATATCTTTGCCATTCATACTGACTTGAAGCTTCAGCGTTCCACCCATATTTTCCGCAGTCAGCACTCCATCGGGAAGGCGTCCCTGCTTTGCCAGCGCAACGGCAACACTGGTGCAGCCTGTTCCGCATGCAAGAGTAAAATCCTCTACACCGCGTTCAAAGGTCAGAACGCGAACGGTCAAATCATCTATGTGTGTATACAGATTTACATTGGCGCCCTTTGGAAATTCCGGTGCATGACGAAGTGCTTCGGCATAGTTTCGCAGCGCGTCCTTTTCTGCAAAGGAGAGCGCAGGCAGCTCCACAACGGCATGAGGAATACCGGGGTTTCCAAGTTCAATGTATGTAACGCCAGACTTGCGCGCTTCGTCGTAAATACTGGGATTGTTCATTTCTAAAAGGTAACGGTCATCACATAGATGCCATCCGGGAACAAGACCGGCGTCAGTCTGAACGACCATATGCTCATCTGCAAGGCCTAAGTCATATGCAAAACGGCAGATACACCGCGCACCGTTTCCGCACATCTCACCCCGACTTCCGTCGGAGTTATAAAAGTGCAGCCTGAAATCGGCGATATCGGAGCAGTCAAGCGCCATAAAACCGTCGGCGTGGGTCTTTGCACACAGCGTTACTGCCAAGTCGGCAAAATCAAGATCTTTGCCCCGCGCGTCAATGACCATAAAGTCGTTTCCAGCGCCGTTCATATGCCAAACCTGCATTATGCTTCCTCCAATAAGGCGGCCATCGTGTAAAGGCCGGGTGCTTTTTCTGCAATAAACCGGGCAGCATCAATGGCACCGTCTGCAAACATACCGCGATCGTGTGCTTCGTGTCGCAGTGTCAATGTTTGGGCGGGGGTGCATATATGCACTTCATGGATTCCGGTGATGTTACCCATTCTTAAAGAGGAGATACCGATCTCCTGTTTTTGCCGCTTGCATTCGCCATGTCGTCCAAAGTGGGCGCAGGCATCCGGACGGATCTGCTTAAGAGAATCAAACAGCATGCGTGCTGTTCCACTGGGAGCATCTGCTTTTCGGTTATGATGGATATCCACGATTTCAATATCTGCATCCGGGAAGTTTTGCGCGGCAAGCTTTGCCAATCGACACAATACGGCAACACCGAGGCTCATATTTGCACTGTAAAACACGGGAATAGACTTAGACGCATCCCGGATCAGTGCAAGCTCACCTTGAGAGTGCCCCGTAGAGCCGATTACAGCAGCACACTTATTTTTGATGCAATAGCAAAGAATATCTTCTACTGCGCTGTGATGGGAAAAGTCAATAACGACATCTGCGTGGATATCTCCCAGTGCGTCAAAGGTTTTGGCAACACCGTTTTCACCGTCAATGCTCACAAGACCGACGGCTTGCTGTCCCAGCCGGTCGCGGAGCAGTTTTCCCATAACACCGTTTGCGCCGCATACTATGACATTCATTATAATACCCCCAGCTTGCGCATTTCGGTAAACAGGATTTCACGGTTTGCCGGTTCCATAGGTGTCAGAGGCAGACGCAGATGCTCTGTGCCGAAGCCCATAGCGGAAACAGCCGCCTTGGCGGGAATCGGGTTGACCTCTGAAAACAGAGCGTTGATCAGGGGAAGCAGCTTGCACTGAAGCTGTGCGGCCTTTTCGGTATTACCCGCAAAGAATGCGTCGGTCATCTCTACAGACTCTTTTGGCACGACGTTGGAAAGAACGCTGATACAGCCTGCACCGCCCATAGAGAGGATGGGAACAGTCAGAGCATCTTCGCCGGAGTATATATCGATCTTATCACCGCATAAAGCAAAGGTGGACACGACCTGTGCCATGTTGCCGCTTGCTTCTTTAAGACCTGCAATATTGGGGTGCTCGGCAAGCTTTGCGACGGTCTGGGGCTGCAGGTTACATCCGGTGCGGCCGGGAACATTATATAAGATGACCGGCTTGTCAGATGCGTCTGCAATTAAACTGTAATGTGCAATCAGACCGCCTTGTGTTGCCTTGTTATAGTAAGGTGTTACGGCAAGAATTGCATCAGCACCGTCTCCGCAGGCACTGCGGGTGAACTCAAGCACGTGAGCGGTATTGTTTGTACCTGTTCCGGCAATGACAGGAACCCTCCCGTTTACCTGCTTAACGGTAAAACGGATTACTTCTTTGCGCTCATCGGGAGATAAGGTGGCGCTTTCACCGGTCGTTCCGACCGCAACAAGAGCATTGATGCCGGATTCTATCTGAAATTCGATCAATCGCGCAAGGGACGTATAGTCCACACCGGTGGTGGTCATGGGAGTTACCATAGCAGTTGCCATACCTTTAAAAACGGTGTTCTTTTGCATAACGATTTCTCCTTATTTATTCATAGGGATTTTTTATATTCTAACATAATTTTATAAAAAAGGGAATAGGGAAATTTGTAAGGCGTTCCGGATAGAATAATTCCATTTATGCGGATCACAATAATAGCATAAAGGAGGGGAGTGTATGAAGAAAGAGGAAAGAAAACCTGCGACATGGGAAGCGGTTGATCCAAAGCCGCCGGTTATTCAGTCCGGACACATGGAGAACAGAAAGCAAAACTGAAAAATAAGGCTGTCATTCCAAAAACGGAATGACAGCTTATGTTATAAATTGCTTAAATACAGGCGGATCTTTTCTGCAACAGTGCATACGAATGCGTGGACGCAGTTATCGTAGTTGCAGGAAATATCGGTAAAGCCCGCAGAGTCTGTTTCAACGGTAACGGTTCGGCTACAGTCTGTCATGCGGCAGTAACCGCTGATAAATGTTTCTTTTTCCATACTATACTTCCTCCGTGATACATGCTCCCATTGGTCCGATCCGGATCCAGTCAGGCGACAGTGCCTGATAATTGTATCCTGATAGAATCTTTTGACCCGGAACATCCCAGTCGGTATCACTGGTGTTTATATATGCGCGGATTTTTTGGGTTTTACAGGTGCGGGTAAAGCCTACCCTGCCGTCAGAAGCCTGGAAGAACGAAATGTCACCTAAACGCAGGGGCGGATTGTTCTTCTTTAACTGACCTAACAGTTTAAAATGCGCAAGCAGGATCGGATCTTCCTTTCCCCAGGGGAATGTCCGACGGTTAAACGGGTCTTTATGGCCCTGCATACCGGCTTCATCTGCATAATATATACTGGG
>JAZNNK010000085.1:0-19672 GCA_045580205.1 Faecousia sp. | reverse complement strand
GATATGTCGATGTGAATTGACAAGTTTATCGATTGAAGCGTAGGGCGGGGGGCTTGCTCCCGCCGGATTGGCAATATAGTAAGGTCGTAGCAGCGGGGGCAAGCCCCCGCCCTACATAAAATTTCGAAGATTACTTATCCTGCAAGCAGGCGATACCAGGAAGCTCAAGGCCTTCCAGGAATTCCAGAGATGCGCCGCCACCGGTCGAAATATGTGTGATCTTGGAAGCAAAGCCCAGCTGCTCACATGCAGCAGCACTGTCGCCGCCACCAACGATTGTTACCGCCTCGGAATCAGCAAGTGCCTGTGCAACGGCAATCGTACCCTTTGCTAATGTGGGGTTCTCAAACACACCCATCGGTCCGTTCCACACAACTGTCTTTGCGTTTTTAGCTGCCTCTGCAAACAGCGCCTGCGTCTTTTCACCGATATCAAGACCCATCATATCTGCAGGAATTGCATCGCAGGAAACCGTCTTTGCATCAACAGGGGCATCGATCGGTGAAGGGAATGCGCCGGCAACAACAGTATCCACAGGCAGCAGCAGGTTCACGCCCTTTTCTTCCGCCTTTGCCATCATTTCCTTGCAATAATCGATCTTTTCAGAATCAAGCATACTCTTGCCAATATCGTAACCCTTTGCAGCGAGGAAGGTATATGCCATACCGCCGCCAATAATCAGCGTATCGACCTTTTCCAAAAGGTTATTGATAACATTAAGCTTGTCAGATACCTTTGCTCCACCGAGGATAGCAACAAAGGGGCGCTCAGGATTTGCAAGCGCCTTGCCCATGACGCCGACTTCCTTCTGCACCAGGTAACCGCAAACAGCAGGCAGATAATCCGCAACACCGGCAGTAGATGCATGCGCACGGTGCGCAGCGCCAAAGGCATCGTTAACAAAGATGTCTGCCATCGAAGCCAGCTCCTTGCTCAGCTCGGGGTCGTTCTTAGTCTCACCCTTCATATAACGGGTATTCTCCAAAAGCATTACATCACCGTCTTTAAGTGCGGCAGCCTTTGCCTTTGCGTCCTCACCTGCTACATCGGCAGCCATAATGACTTCCTTACCGAGCAGCTCGGAAATACGATCTGCAACGATCTTCAGGCTCAGTTCCGGCTTCCACTCACCCTTAGGCTTACCCATATGAGAACAGAGGATGACCTTTGCGCCATGATTTACCAGATACTCAATCGTCGGCATAGCAGAAACAATCCGCTTATCAGATGTGATCTTTCCGTCCTTGGTAGGAACATTGAAATCGCAGCGGCACAATACGCGCTTACCGGCAACTTCAATATCTTCGATGGACTTCTTATTGTAGTTCATTGTATTTCCTCCCTGATACTGATAATTTATATTTCTTTGCGGAACAATGCACACATACAGCTTGTGCAAAAAAACAAAACCGATTATATATGCTCCCGCATTTTTCCGTATTCCTGCAGATCGGCAAACGATAATTGCCGAAGTGCTTCATAAACTGTAATTGCAACTGAATTGCTTAAATTCAAGCTCCTTGCCTCCGGTCTCATAGGCAGGCGGATGCAGCATTCCCTGTGCTGCTCCAGAAAGCTTTCCGGCAGACCCTTCGTTTCTTTTCCAAAAAACAGATAACATCCGTCGCAGAAGGATGCCTCTGTATAACACCTTGGCGCTTTTGTGGAAAGACACCACATTTGCCGGACATCGTTTTTTGCAAAGAAGTCATCAAGACCTGTATACTCGCGAACATCGACTAAGTGCCAATAATCCAGTCCGGCCCTTTTTACCGCCTTTTCCGAAATATCAAATCCCAGCGGATGAATCAAATGCAGCGTCGCGCCGGTTGCCGCGCATGTACGGGCAATGTTGCCGCAATTTTGAGGAATCTCCGGCTCTACAAGTACGATATTGAGCATCCTGTCCACCTCAAAGCTCTGCTTTTATGTATTGCTTGCCAAATTATTGTATGCCAAAGTTGCTATAAAATCAATCAAAAAAAGTAAAATATTCCACTTTTCACAGTATTCACATAAAAACACAGAAAGATGGTAAAAATTTGTTGAATTTGCAGGCTAAAAATCCCTAGTAAGGCAACTGAACATATGTATGTTTACGATATCAGTATAATCATTGACATTTGACGCTTTTTATGAGAAAATATATCAATCAATTTACAGAACAAGGGGATATAATTTATGTTCCAATCCAGAACAAATACCTGCGGCCAGTTACGTCTTGCAGATGTCGGCAAAAAGGTTATACTTGCCGGCTGGCTGGAAAACATCCGTGAAGTCGGCTCCAACTTTGCCTTCCTCGTCCTGCGGGACTATTACGGGACAACGCAGATTGTAGTAGAAACAGAGGAAATGATGCGTTGCATCAAGGGTATTAACAAAGAATCCACTATCCAGGTAACCGGCACGGTCCGCGAGCGTGAGAGCAAAAATCCCAAGCAGGCAACCGGTGATATCGAAGTCGTTCCCGAAAAGATAGAGATCCTCGGAAAATGCCGTCATAATCAGCTTCCGTTTGAAATCAACAAATCCAAAGACGCCGATGAGAATACTCGTCTGAAGTATCGCTATCTGGATCTGCGTAACCCCGCCGTCAAACAGAATATTATTCTGCGCTGTCAGGTCGTTGCGGCGATCCGGCAAGCGATGACAGAAAAAGGTTTTCTGGAAATTACCACACCGATCCTCACTGCCTCCTCCCCCGAGGGTGCGCGCGACTATCTCGTGCCTGCCAGAAATCACCCCGGCAAATTCTATGCGCTGCCGCAGGCGCCGCAGCAGTTTAAGCAGTTGCTAATGACCTCCGGCTTTGACCGTTACTTCCAGATCGCACCGTGCTTCCGCGATGAAGACGCACGCGCAGACCGCACCCCCGGTGAATTTTATCAGCTCGATATGGAGATGGCCTTTGCCTCACAGGCAGATGTCCTGTCCACTCTCGAAGATGTTCTGACCCCGATCTTTGAAAAGTTCGGTAAATATTCCCGCGTATCCCAGCCGCCCTTCCGCCACATTCCCTACACCGAGGCGATGGAGCGCTACGGTTCGGACAAGCCCGATCTTCGCATTGATCTTGAGGTGCAAGATATCACAGCAGAGGTTGCCGGAACCGAATTTGCACCTTTCCAAAATGCAACGGTAAAAGCGGTGTGTGTTCATGATTTTGATCAGGGCCGCAAGTGGATCGATAAGCTTCTTTCCGATGTCGAGGTGCAGACCGGTAATAAGTGCTGCTGGTTTAAGGTCGATGAAAACGGTGAGCTGACTGGCGGCATCTCAAAATTCCTTTCCGAGCAGAAGGCTGCGCTGGTAAGCAAACTTGCGCTGCGTCCGGGCAGCTTCGTATGTATGGCTGCCGGTAAAAAATCCGCTGCGCAGAAAACCGCCGGCGTTATTCGCACGCTGATGGGCAAGCGTTTGCCCGGCTATTTCGACGAAGACCAGTACGCGATGTGCTGGATCGTTGATTTCCCGATGTATGAAATGGGCGAGGAATCCGGTGAGCTGGAGTTCTGCCACAATCCGTTCTCTATGCCACAGGGCGGTATGGCTGCGCTGTGCGCCGCTGAGGGTGATACCGAAAAGTTGCTATCTATCAACGCCGATCAGTACGACCTCGTTGTCAACGGCTACGAAAGCGCTTCCGGTGCAGTCCGTAATCATGATCCCGAGATCATGGTAAAGGCATTTCAGATGGTCGGTCTCGGTGAAGAGGATGTGAAAGCCAAGTTCCCTGCCATGTACAACGCATTTACCTATGGCGCGCCGCCGCACGCCGGTGCTGCTCCGGGAATCGACCGGATCGTGATGCTGTTATGCGGTGAGGAATCGATCCGCGAGGTCATCACCTTCCCCATGAATAAAAATGCACAGGATCTGATGATGGATGCGCCAACTACTGTTTCTCAGAAACAGCTTGACGATGTGCATATTCTCATTAATGAATCCCATTTAAATGCCTAAAAACAGGGCGCTGCAAAAAATGCAGCGCCCCATATTTTTTCGCCGCACCTGCACACAGCAGATGCGGCTAAAACTATCACTTTTATAAATATGCGCGAATATCAACAGCAAGCTTTTCCTCTAAATTGATCAACCGCTTTGCAATATCCTTCGACTTCTCATCTGCCGCACCGTACTCATTGAGATACCGGTTGAGCGATTTTACACCCATATTGCAGCCATCGGTCATCAGATCTGCAACTGTCGCATCGGATTCATCCATACCAAGCTTAACCGTCGTTTTCATCCACGACATGCCCTTTGCAATGGGGTTGGGCTGTTTTCCCTCATCACTATATTGATTAAGCAATTCTCCAATTTCCTGCTCAAGCCGGTTGTGCTCATTCTTACAGCGCGTCAGTTTTTCACGAAATTCTTCCGACTTAACGCGATCAAGAACATCATCAATCGATGCTGTTCCCATCTTTACGCCTGCATCACATTCACGCAACAGCTTGATCGTATCCTGTTCGACCATATACATACCTCCTTTTGTGTTTGCAAAAGTAGTATGCCCCGAACGGTACAGTTTTACAAAAAAATCAACTGTTTCTAACCTGCATAAAGAGGTTTTCCATGTATCTGGAAATATCTTCCGGCAGGAAGGCAAAGCTTGTTCCCTTTTCCAAGGTGCTCTCGTCGGGATATACGACCTCGCTTTCTGCCAGCGTGGAATCCATATACTGCTTTGCCTCAGAGATCGGTGATCCGTACCAGATATAATCCATGTTCGCACCGGAGATCTCCGGATCACACATGAAATTGATAAAGGTTTCTGCGGCTTCCTTTTCTTGGCAGCAGGTAGGAATACACATCGAGTCGATAAACAGATTAAAGCCCTGATCCTTTGGCAGATAAAACTTCAGATTCTCATTGTTTTGCATCATCGCCATGCAGTCGCCTGCATAGTACGGTGCAATATAAGCAATCTCATTCTCCATTAAATCATATACCTGATCCATGACATACTGCTGCAGAATTGGCTTTTGCTCCTTCAGCTTTTGCGCACACTGATCAAGCGCAGTCTTATCGGTCGTGTTGACATCATAACCGAGCATATACTGCGTAATACCGAACGCATCGCGTGAGTTATCGAACATCAGTATCTTATTCTTATACTTTTCATTCCACAGAAGCTCCCAACCCGTTACATCGGTCTCATCAACATATGCAGCATTATACAAAATGCCGACTGTTCCCCATGTATAAGGAACCGAATAGCGGTTCTCCGGATCATAGCTCTGGTTCTTAAACTCCGGATCAATATACCGGTAATTCGGAATATTCTCGAAGTTCAGCTCTTCTAACATTCCTTCGTCGGCAAGCCGCGCGATCATATAGTCCGAAGGAATAATGACATCCATCGTCGTTCCGCCTGTGGAAAGTTTTGTATACAGCTCCTCATTAGACGAATACGTAATATAATTGACATCGATATTCGGATACGCCTCTTCAAAGGCAGCAATAATATCGACTGTATCATCTGAGCCGTCAGCAATATTCTGACCCCAGTTATAAACGTTTAATGTGATCGGACGACTTTGGCTATGCATAATGATCAAGCCAATACCAAATACAAGAAGCACCGCTGTTGCCACAGCCACAACGCGCTTTACAATTCGCACGCCTTTGCTGTCAACCGTCGCTCTGCGCTTGCTTTTCTTCTGCTCGCCGCGAATCTGCATCATATTCATCGCAACCATAAGCACCAAGATCAGCAGGAACAACAGTGTGAACATCGCATAGATCTTCGGCTGGATAGGCTTTTTTGTCTCAGAATAGATCTTAACCGGCAGAGTCATAAAATCAGAGCCGGTTACAAAATAGCTAATGACAAAATCATCCAGACTCATAGTAAAGGCCATGATCGCTCCGGCAACCATACCGGGCATGATCTCATGCAGTGTAACCTTAAAAAACGCCTGTCTTGGTGTGCAGCCAAGATCCATCGCAGCATCCTGAAGTGCCGGATTCATCTGCTGCAATTTCGGCATAACATTTAAAATTACATACGGAAGATTAAATGTTATATGCGCGACCAGCAGCGTCCAAAAATTCAGGCTTTCCTTCTGCCCAAGCATTTTCGAGCCAACGAAAACGAACAGGAGCGACAGGGAGATACCCGTAACAATATCAGGATTTGTCATGGGTATATTCGTTAGATTCATGACGACATTTCTCATGCGGGGCTTCAATCCATGAATGCCGACGGCCGCAAAAGTTCCAAAAACCGTAGAAATTCCGCTTGCCAGCACAGAGATCAGGATTGAATTACCCAGCAGCTCAAGAAGATCATCATCTTGAAAAAGCCGAACATATTGCTGAAGGGTAAACCCTTCAAATTCTGTAATATCCTTACCCGTATTGAACGATGCAACGATCAGCACCGCCATCGGAATGTAAAGAAAAACAAAAATCAAAATTGTAAAGATGCGGTTTGTTCGTTTCATACGATCACACCGCCTTCTTCATTACTGCCAAAGCGATTCATAATACCGGTGCAGATAAACACAAGCAGCATCAACACCAAACTTAATGCCGCGCCTAAATTTGCGTTATTTCCCTGCTTAAACAGGCGCTCAATCACGTCGCCTATCAGGACCGTGTCTGTTCCGCCAAGCTTCTGGGATATATAAAAGGTGGAGACCGCCGGAACAAAAACCATCGTGATACCCGAAAGGATTCCGGGAACACTCAAAGGCAGCACCACTCTTGCAAACACCTGTACACTGTTGCAGCCAAGATCCTCTGCCGCTTCGATCAAGCGGTTATCGATCTTAACAATCACTGCATACAGTGGCAGGATCATATACGGCAGATAGTTATACACCATACCCAATATCACAGCACCGGGGGTGCGGATCAGCGGCACGGACGCGATACCTACAGCATTGAGCAGAGAGTTAATAATACCCGTATCCTGAAGCAGGCCCACCCACGCCAGTGTACGCAGCAAGAAACTCATACACATCGGAAGCATAACGAGCATATACAAAAGCTTTTGTACAACAGGCGTACGGTGCGCAATATAATACGCAACCGGATATCCTAACAACAGACAGATCAACGCAGATGCAAGGCTGTACCATATCGACTGCCACAAAACAGGCAGATATGTCCCTATGCTGCGTAGATTATCCCATGTAAACGCACCCGTGCCCGGGTCTGTCAAGGCGTAATAACACACCACGCCTAAAGGGATGAGCGTAAATACGAGCATCCACAAGACATACGGCGTGCTGATCAAAAGAGAATTATTCTTCTTCATCGGCGGCATCCTCCGTCAGCTCATCATACTCAGCAGAGTAGGAGCTGTAATCACCAAACTGCCCGGAATACTCACTCTTGTGCATGATGTGGATATCCTCAGGGTTCAGACGGATGCCGACTGTCGCCCCTTCAGGCTGGAAGTCGGTGGTCTGGATCAGCCACTTAAATCCCTTAAAATCAACAATAATATCATAGTTAAGGCCCTTGAACGTAACAGAGGTAACCGTACCGATCAAATGACCTTCATCCTGCGGGACAAAATCAATATCCTCCGGACGGATCACAACGTCAACAGGCTCATTCGGTGCAAAGCCTGCATCAAGGCACTTAAATGTGCGTCCAAAGAATTTAACTTTATAATCGGCCAGCATAATGCCGTCAAGTATATTGCTCTCGCCAATAAAATCGGCAACAAAGGCGTTCTTGGGTTCGTTATATATATCCTCAGGCTTACCGATCTGCTGAATACGACCCTTATCCATAACGACCACCGTATCAGACATAGAAAGTGCTTCTTCCTGGTCATGCGTTACATAGATAAAGGTAATTCCCATGACCTGCTGAATGCGTTTAAGTTCATTCTGCATATCCTTACGAAGGCGCAGATCGAGCGCAGCCAGCGGTTCATCCAAAAGCAGTACCTTCGGCCGATTGACCAGCGCACGTGCAATAGCAACCCGCTGCTGCTGACCGCCCGAAAGTGAATCGATACGGCGATTCTCATAACCTTTCAGGCCCACGATGCCCAGCATTTCCTGCACGCGTTCGTGGATCTCGGATTTATGAAGCTTTGCTACTTTTAAGCCAAAGGCGATATTATCAAATACATCCAAATGCGGGAAAAGCGCATAGCGCTGAAAAACCGTGTTGATCTGACGTTCATATGGTGGCATATCATTGATGCACTTACCGTCAAACAACACTTTTCCGGATGTAGGGTTCAAAAATCCGCCAATGATCCGCAGTGTCGTAGTCTTGCCGCAGCCGGAGGGGCCCAGCAATGTGAGAAATTCATGATCATTAATGTAGAGATTGATACCGTCAAGTATCCGTTCCCCGTCGAACTCCATAACAAGATCCTGGAGTCTGATGAGTTCCTTGGACATTATCCTCCCCCGTTTCTTTCTAAAAATATGTCGAATATAACAATTATAGATATACTCTAAAATAGCACCATTGTCAACGATATTTTACGCACATTCACTGTTTTTCCCCCACAAAAATAAGCGAATAAAAATTTTTCCTTGATATGGTTTATCTTCCAAAAATATGGCAATACTTGTTTTTGGAGGTGCTTAATTATGAGCAAAAGAAAATTTAGCGGCAACATCAGCGGCAAGGGCTACTACATAGCCCTGTTCCTCTGTGCTGTTGCCATTGGAATTTCGGGCTATTTATATTACCGGAATGCAAATAATACAGATCCCCAGCTGCAGGACCCCCCTGATGCCATCGGAAATATCGATCCGTCAAACGACCCGAATGTAGATGTTGTTGCTACTGATCCGGACAACACGAATGCTACAAAACCAACAGACAATACAAATCCGCCAAAAACAGGGCGAACCTTTAAAACGGCTGGGCCTGTCGGCGGTGAAACGGTGGCAGAATATGCTATGGATTGCCTAAGCTATAACCAGACAACAAGGGACTGGCGTACGCATAACGGAATCGATATTGCCGCAGAAGCAGGCACCGTCGTGTGCGCATCGGCCGACGGGACAGTCTATACTGTTTACGAGGATGACGCAATGGGCATGACTGTGGTGATTCGGCATGACGATGGCTATGTAACCCGATATTCAAGTCTTGCACAGGAAGTTTCTGTTCAGCCGGGTGATTCCGTCGCATTGGGGCAGGCAATCGGAAGTGTTGGAAATACTGCCCTTTTAGAAAGTGCAATCGGCGATCATTTGCACTTTAGTGTTACCTGCCAGGACCAGCCGGTCAATCCTGCAGACTTTCTGAAACAAGAATAACTTTACTTTCTCATTTTCTTTCCTCTTTGTATAGGAGCGCCGCAAACAGTGGCGCTCCGCTTTTTTTATAAAATTAATCTGTTTTAGGATTGCGGCAGAACATATTTTATGATACACTAAAGCTATTATAAAAAGGATATTTTGCCAATGAAAGAACATATTGATACTGCGCCGGTCATTGAGGCGTTTGAATCCGAAGATGAATGTCCCTTCTGCTGGCTTGAACGGCAGGCAGAGCAGCGCGCGATCCGCTATGTTGTCGGTCCGGGCGCAAGCTATATGGAGCCGGATGTCCGGGAAGCCACTGACCAGAAAGGTTTCTGCCGACATCACCTAAAGAAAATGTATGATTACGGAAATTCCTTAGGAAATGCCCTGATCCTGCAAACATATTATGTAGGGATGCTCCGGTCTTTGGACCGTCAGCTTGAAGCATTATCTGTTCCCAAAAAGACACGGCACTTTCTATTTGGTAAAACACGGCAAACAGAAGAAGCCGATCCTATGCTTCAATGGGCTTTGTCTCGTAACCGCCAATGCTTTCTATGTGATAAAATGCAATATAATATGCACCGCTATTACATAACATTTTTCTTTTTGCTTAAAGACGCAGTATTCCGCGACAAGGTCGCATCGTGTAAAGGCTTATGTATGCATCATTTTGCAGAGCTTTTAAATGCTGCTCAGGAACACCTTCCTACCGCATGGCAAGACTGGTTTTATCAAACGATCCCCTCTGTTGTGCGTGATAATTTTGCCCGCGTGCAGGCCGATCTTGACTGGTTTATTCAAAAATTTGACTACCGCAATGCATCCGCTGACTGGAAAAATTCCAAAGATGCTGTTTCCCGATGTATGCAAAAGCTTCGTGGAGCATATCCTGCAGATCCACCCTATAAAGAAAAATAACAATAAAGGAGCATAATTATGAAAAGATCTGAGATCAACAAAGCGCTTCGTGAATTGGAAGCTATGTGCCAAAAATACAATTGTTATCTGCCACCGTTTTGCCACTTTACACCTGCGCAGTGGCAGACCGTCGGCCACGAATACGACGAAGTGCGCGACTGTATGCTCGGCTGGGACATTACCGACTACGGTATGGGCGACTTTGATAAGTTTGGCTTTTCCCTTATCACGATCCGAAACGGCAACCGTGCAATGGCAGATAAATACCCGAAGGTCTACGCAGAAAAACTGTTGTACTTAAAAGAAGGTCAATACGCGCCCAATCATTTCCACTGGTACAAAACCGAGGATATTATCAATCGCGGTGGCGGAAACGTTCTGATTCGTGTATATAACAGCCTGCCGAACGAGGAAATTGACTATGAATCAGATGTAACTGTACATACCGACGGCCGTACATATGTGGTACCTGCCGGCACGCAAATCCGTCTGACACCGGGCGAGAGCATTCATGTGCAGCAGTATCTGTACCACGACTTTGCCGTTGAGGAAGGCACCGGCCCTGTCCTTCTCGGAGAAGTCAGCCAGTGTAATGACGATAACACCGACAACCGTTTTAATCCTCCCGTCGGCCGTTTCCCGAAAATTGAAGAGGATGAAGCGCCCTACCGTCTGCTGTGCAACGAGTATCCGGCAGCCACGAAAGAATAAGTATGCAGATTACGATCAAAAACAACTGTCTGAAGCTGACGGTAGACACACTTGGCGCACAGATGATGCACCTGCAAAATGCTGCCGGCCTTGAATATCTGTGGCAAGGTGATGAAAAATATTGGAAAAGACGCGCGCCGGTCCTTTTTCCCTTTATCGGACGTCTGACCGAAAACCGTTACAGACTCGGTGAGAATATCTACCCTATGGGTATTCACGGCTTTGCCGCCTCGTCCGAATTTGCACCTGTACGCACAGAGGAAGATATTCTGGTTTTGGTTCTGCACAGTAACGCGGAAACGCTTGCGCAGTATCCGTTCCCGTTTACCTTTGAAATTACATATAAATTGCGTGAAAACACTATCGAAATATCCTACTGTGTGCAAAATCACGGACAGGACCGTATGCCTTTTGCAGTCGGCGGCCATCCCGGCTTCCGCGTGCCATTAGAGCCGGGTCTGACCTTTGAGGATTACCGTCTGGTCTTTTCACAGACATGTGAGCCGGATCGGATTGGTTTTACCCCTTCTGTTTATATCAGCGGGCATGATACACGTTATCCTCTACAGGACAACAAAATCATACCCCTGCACCATAATTTGTTTGACGAGGACGCAATCATCTTAAAGAACATGTCCCGTGAGATCACGCTTTGCGGCGAGGGCGCACAACACGCAATCACTGTGTGTTATCCGGACATGCCGTACCTTGGAATCTGGCATATGCCGCAGACAGATGCGCCTTATGTTTGCATTGAACCTTGGACTTCCCTGCCGGCAAGACAGGATGTGATCGAGGATCTGTCCTGCAAAAGCGACATGATCCAGCTATCACCCGGAGAAAATTATCAAAACACCTGGTCTATTACGATCTATTAGGAGGAATGTTCTATGTACGATGTAGTTGCCCTGGGCGAATTACTCATCGACTTTACCTGTGTCCGCGCTGATGCTGACGGATATCCGACAATGGCCGCACACCCCGGTGGCGCACCGGCAAACTTCCTTGCCGCGCTGACAAAATTCGGCGCAAAAACCGCCCTGCTTGGCAAAGTTGGCGATGATGCGTTCGGAAAAATGCTTCTGTCCACACTTCAAAAAGCCGGCATCGGCACAGACGGTATGGTCATTGACCCGTCTGTCTTTACCACACTTGCGTTTGTTACACTTGATGAGACAGGTGATCGGGAATTCTCCTTCGCCCGCAAGCCCGGCGCTGACACGCAGTTGCGTTTTGAAGAAATTGATCTCTCACTGATCGACGACGCAAGGGTATTTCACTTCGGCACACTGTCGCTGACCGGCGAACCTGCACGCACAACGACATACCAGGCCGTTGCCTATGCAAAATCAAAAGGCAAGCTTATTACATACGACCCCAACTTGCGCAAGCCTCTGTGGGATAGTCTTGACGAGGCAAAAAAGCAAATTCTCTGGGGACTTTCGCAGGCAGATGTTGTAAAGATCAGCGATGAGGAAGTAGATTTTCTATTTGGTCTTGGCGTAGAAGATGGCGCGGCATACATTTTAGAAAACTTCCCTGTTTCCCTTGTATTTGTTACCTGCGGTGCGGATGGCTGTTACTTTGCCACACGCAGCACAAACGGCAAAGTCCCCGGCCTGACCGGCATTCAGGTAGCTGACACGACCGGCGCCGGCGACATTTTTGGTGGCAGTGCTGTCTGGAAACTGCTGCAATACGGCACCGAGCCTGCAGAGCTTAGCAAAGACGCGCTCTATGACACCGTCTCGTTTGCCTGCGCTGCAGCCGGCCTTTCCACAACAAAGCCCGGCGGCATCTCAAGTGTCCCTGCAATAGATGCAGTATTAGCCCTGCTGCGCATCTGAATAATAACACCGCCCCTGTAGGGGCGGTGATTTTTTAGACATAACCTTTGTCCATTTCCGGCATATCCTGCCTTTTGTTTGCAGCGGAATAATACGCCTCATAAACATCATTGACCATCGGATAACGCAGATCCTTCCAATCACAGTTGGCAAGAAAAATGATATCCAGGTCATCCTCAGGAAGCTGTACATGGATCGTGCGGAAACCTTTATGCCCGCCGTTATGCTGAATCCGGCACCTTCCGTTCCAATCCATTACAATACAGCCAATTGCAAAAGAACCTTTTTTCTCCGACGGAGTCAGCATTTCATTCCATGTTTCATTTTTTAAGACCTTCCGGTTCTTAATTTCCAGATTCAAGCAATAAACATCGTCAAGTGTACCGACAACATCACCGCCACCCATCATCCAGTCCAGCGAGCGATCCTGCAAAACGATCCGGCCGTCTTCCTTTGTATGTCCCGAAACACGGTTCCGGAGCTCAAGGCCCACATGATCGATCTGTGCCGTCTTTGCACCAAGCGGACCAAACACTTCCTTCTGCATGTATTCATCATAACGCATCGAAGTAACATTCTCAATAATCAGCGCGCTGACGGTAAAGTTGATGTTCGAATAACAAACACCTGTTCCCGGCTCGAAAAGCATCGGATAATTCTTCAGAAGCTTCAGGTGCTCGCGAATCTTATCGGGCGTTCCGGGTGCATGATTTTGCGCGAAATCATCGATCTGTCCAAAATCCGGAAGACCGCTTTCATGGTAAAGCATATGACGGATCGTAAGACGGCTGTCAAACCCCTTCATCTCGGGCACATACTCTGCAGGGTGGCGATCAATATCAACAAGGCCGCGCTCCTTAAGCTTCATCAGACCAATGGCGCAAAACGGCTTTGACATAGAATACAGTGTATAAACCGAATCCTTTGTAATGGGAAGCTTCTTCTCCCAATCGCTGTAACCAAAGCATTTTTCATAGATGATCTCACCCTGCTTCGTAACCCGAACGGAGCCGGATGCATCAAATTCCGTTTGATATTTAGCAATACATGCATCCATCTTCTCGACAAATAAATCCATTTTAAACTTCCCTTCTTATTGCATCACTCTGTCTGTCAAAATATAATTTTTTCGCCTGTTGTATAGGCGCACTGCACCGGGCTGACCAAACTTCATAAACGCAAAAATCTCTGCAAAGTTCGCATTTCTAGTCATCGGCACATTAGGTCTCCAGATCTGCCGCTTACTAAGCACCTTATATGTACCATCAGCAATATCCGCAACACAGGCAACACCCGACTCATTCTTAATTCCCCGGATATACTGCTCCTGAATAGGAGAAACACAATCCGGCGCAAAGTTACCTTCACGTAATTTGTATACTATTACGGGCGAGTCGCTATATTTTTTATCGTATCACACAAAAAATTTAAAAGCAATACTTATTGAACATTTGCAGAAATAATTTCCCCGGCAGAATACCTCTTGCCTTTACATGCCTTATTTTCTAATGAGATAAAGGTAAATTTATAAAAGAGATCCGTTTCTCTGCACAGGACATAACCAAACGAATCACATGCTGTTTACCATTTTTGTTGCATGTAATCACAAGCGCATTGCCACAGACACTTTGATATGTTATAATAAATACTACAATCTGTACAAAAAGGAGGCAGACAATGCTTAGGCTTTATAAAAAAAGCGAATTGTGGTTTGCTCTTGCATGGATTATCATCTATGTTACGGGTGCCAGCGTGGCAGATTCGCTATCTGACATCATTGGCCTTCAAAAAAGTGTAACCCTGATTTTTCTGGGTATTCTTTGCACTGTTGCCCTGTTATGGCTTAATAAAAACGGACTGCTTAAAAAATACGGTCTTATCAAAAGTCCGATTCCCTCATCTAAATTTCTGTATTACATTCCGCTTGCAATACTTATTTCCTGCAATCTCTGGCACGGAGCAGCGTTGAACCTTTCCCTGTCTGAAACAGTTTTTTATATACTGAGCATGTTATGTGTAGGATTTTTGGAAGAACTGATCTTCCGGGGCTTTCTATTTGAAGCTATGCGAAAAAACGGCACTGTATCTGCTATTATTGTTTCCAGCGTTACCTTCGGCATAGGTCATATCGTCAATCTATTCAACGGCAGCGGCGCGCAACTGATCGCTAATATTTGCCAGGTCTGTTACGCGATCGCCTTTGGTTTTCTGTGTGTGATCCTCTTTTATCGCGGAAAAAGTCTTTTGCCTTGCATCACCACACACAGCCTCTTTAACGCGTTAAGTGTCTTTGCAAACGAAGCCAATATAACCGATGTAAATCAGATCGTCATATCGGCAGCTGTGTGCATTATCTGTATCACATACACCTTGATCCTGCATAAAACACTCCCCCGCCCTGCTTCAAAATGATCTAAAATAAAAAAGCTGCCCCGAATGCGTGCATACACATTCGGGGCATTACTATACTTTTTGTTACATTATTAATTTTTTACAACGATCCATTTTTTATTCTTTGCATCGAACCGCTGATTGCCGTTTGAGCAATAATCATCCTGCACGAGCAGTTCCTGCACGATCTTATCACTCAGGCAGCCCGATATTGGAACATAGTACAGCAGGTCTTCTGCCAACTGCGCGGAAATATCCGAGCGCGTATTTGTCTTGACCAACTTGCCATACACTTCAACAAAACGAAGCAGACCGTTCTGGATCTGTGTTACTGTTTCCGGAACAACATTATCCTTTTTAAAGTGCCCCACAGCAACGCCGTCTTCACATGTAAAGTTAATAAGCTGTCCGTACGGAGCCTGCAACACCGCCTCCAGGAACAACTGGCTCGCAAAGATCTTTGAAGTTGTAGTCGCCTCTACTGTATCAACAGGATAAATGGCTTCACATTTACAACCAATCTTCAAGGGCTTTTTATTGACTCCCGTAGACAAGTAATAACCGTCAATGACTTCCTCCAGCATACGGCTCAAATAAAACTGGATCGTGCCGGAATAACCGACGTCCACTGCGATGAAGCGGTGTACGTTCATCTGTTCCCTAAGCGACTGCGCATACTGCAGGTAAACATTCCGTTCACGTTCGATCTGCTCTTTGAAACCTTCGCGACGGTGCAGATAGTCCATGATAAACGCTTCATCTCTCGGCATGGAAAGCATTTGATCCTCACCGATCGTTTCATCCTGGATGCCGAATCTCGCCTGTAGGTAGTTTTTCAACGAACCGTTGTAATACTGATTAACTACCTCACGCAGATCCTCTTCCGTCCTGATTCCGGCGACAGAGGCGGCGCGTCTGGATGTCAGGAAATAACTGTTAGGCAAGCCTTCACATTCAGCGGCAGCGCAATACTGTGAATATGCCTTTTGCAATATATAGCCCTCGCGTGCCAGGAATATCAGACCTGTATCCTGCGCATCAATTTCAGTCAGCCAACGCGCAAATTTTGCAAACATCGGTCCAACCCAGGCAAAACCCAGCGTCTCGGGATCTGCTTTTGTAGGATTTGCATCCTCATCAAGCGCAAACGGAGAGTTAAACAAACCCTCATTGATCACCGTACCAAGCACAATGGAATTTTCGATCGTTCCCGTGTCGTACACAGATAATTTCTCATAAAGATCAGAAAGTGTGTACAACGCCCAGGAGCTTAATACCGGGAAGAACGCTCTTCCTCTGTCAAGAAGCAGCTGTCCGTCCGAACGGGGATGATCACCAACATGGACAGTTGCAAACTCTCCGTACTTCTCAAAGAAGAGATTCCACATCGAGCCATCGTCTTTTCTTGCGCCCACATCGCAGGAGACCCACAGGTCCTCCCAGCCGTAATAACCGCAGCCGTTCAGGATCTCCTCCAGAACCGCCTTCGGCAGGTACATGTCGCTGATAAGGATGATCCGAACTTTATCCTTTAACAGATGCTCATATACCTTGCGCATATCCTTTCTGGGGATCAGCAATTCCTTCTCTGTTTCGATTTCGATCTGTTTGATTCTGTCTGCAACAGACGCAGAGATATCAAGCACCTTTTCCAGTTCCCGGTAGATCTCATGAATCGAACAGCGTGCATGATGTTTCTCCCATGCGATGGCTTCTGCGCGCTTTCTGACTGACAGGAAATCAAGCTTTAATCCCAATTCCTGTTCAACCTTTGCGCCGATCAAGCCAAAAATATCATCAGGATGTAAGATCCGTCTGGTCAGAAGCGTATCGAAAATATCGAAGGTTACAATATCATACTGGCCTAAATGATACTGAACAGCATCTGTTGTAAGCGAGAAGTACGGCTGAAGGTACTTGTTGCTCTGTCCGATCTGAACGACCTCGTGATCCGGATCGTAAAATGCCAGCTGATATCCTCTGTGCTGTGCAACAATCGCGATTGCTCTTTCCAGTACATGGGCAAGCGTTCCATCCGTCTGACCGGCTTCCTCCGGAAAATCCATATATGTCAGCTGTCTTTGGAATACGGGAAGCAGCGCCTCTGTTTTCGCCCAGAAGAAGCTTCCGACCGGATAATTGAAATACGGTTTATCAAACGAGATGCCAAGCTCATTTAAAAATGCCTTACCAATGTGTTCATTTGAGAGCCATGTGTTGGCAATCATCGGAACATCGTCAAACGTTTCAGGTGAAAACAGGCCGATAGCATGCTCTCCTTCAAAGAGGGAGAAAATCCTTTCGACTGTTTCAGGCGAGCCCATCATGCAATCGAGTGCATATTGCCGCCAACCCCGTCTCTCACGGCCGGAATACAACGACTTTTTAGAGTGGATATGTGCAAAATAATCATACTTCATCAGCTCTTCTCTGAAAAGTACGTATACGGGCGCAATATCTCTGCCTCTGTTTTGCGTAGCCTTTACAATGACCGAGCCGACATTTCGTATCTTCTTAAACTTTTTCTCAATATCGCTGCGGTCTGCACTGCTTCTGCACGAAATAAACAGATCAAAGTGATAGGGAATCCGGTCCAGATAACCGATAAACTCCTCTGCAAGATCTTCATAATACAAATGCAGCTGTACCGCAATCTTCTTATTAAGAGACGGCAGACGGGTAACCTCAGCAAAAGGAATTGCCGTCCGGGAAGGCGCAAAATTCTTTGCCGGTTCCAAACGCCGTCTGTTTAATAAAAACATTCTTATTTTTCTGAAAAGCGACTTTGTTCCGTAATGCTTCCAATAACGCAACGCTTTTACTGTCAGCGCTACATATCTGCAATTTTTAATCTTTCTCAAGCCGCGTTTTAATAAATCAACAGGCATAAACAATGCATTGATCAGTTTCATTCTTCTGGAGGTGAAGACTGCATGAATTTGATTCTCTAAATCTCTGCACCTGCCCTCCAGCGCATGAATCGACTGACCGCACATATACAGTTCATCAGCCTTTTGCTGTGCTTCTGCTGTTTTCTGTGTCAAAGAAGCCGATGCCGTCTGCAGATCCGCCCTGAGTCCGTCAGCCTCAGCTACCTTCTTCGCAAGAACTTGTTCTGTATCAGACAGCCGTATTTTTGCCGCCTCCAGTTCCTCCTGCAATTCACCGCATCTGTACTGCGAGCTTTGCACCTCTTGATCAGACACAAGCAGTTTCTGTGTCAATTCCTCTACTTCCGCAATTTTCTGATCACGAACCATTGCTGTATCTGTCAGGACCTGTCGGGTTACGCTTAACACATTGCACGTATCATCAAGCTGCGCCTGAACACATCTTATTTCACCCTGCACATGAGAAAATGCCGTCTGCAAAGGGATTTCCTCCAGACTGCCTTCCACAATCACATGCTGCACACCCGTAAGATCCGGCCCCTCTGCCAGATACATAGGATCAACATCGTAAAATACATCTGTTTCACCGGACTGCTCACTATGATTAAGCGGATGGAAGGAAATTACTCCCTTATCACTTTCCATTTTTTCAATCTTTACCCGGCAGCTTTTTTCACACGGGTCAAAACGAAACGCTTTTATATCCTTAAAATCTTTTACATCAAAACAGTAGCGGAATTTATACACGTCCTTAACTTCACTTCGTGCTACTACGCACAGATCTCCGGTAAAGCCTTCGCCGCAATCTACATAAAGAATCGCTCTTTGCTCAAAAAACGTCTCATTATAATAATCCGCAATGCTTGGGATAAAAACAGAATCATTCGGATATTCTGTCTGCGCAACATTACTGCAGACCGCCATGTAATACCGTCCGATTTTATTTTCGGACTCAACAACAGAGCAATCAAAGTTACCGCGATTAATACCCTCCTTCAAAATAGAGGACACCTCGGAAATATTCTGATAATATAAAGTAACATACGCAAATTCAGACTGCAGGAAATCGCGGAACTCCTCTTGCGTAAATTCTGCAATATGATACTCATTAAAATAAGCACCTTTTGTCATCTTGCGAAGCAGCTCATCGTCAGGCGTGGACATCACGAGAATGCCCTCCGGCTTTAAGCAACGCTTAATTTCGCGGAGAAATGCAGACTGCGTCTGTCTGTCTACATGCTCGATCGTTTCAAACGATATGATGACATCAAAATAATTGTCCGGAAAATCGAGTTTTGCAACGGACATCTGAGAATAGCAAAGGTTCTCATTTTTGTATCTGTTCTGCGCATAATTGATTGCATCAGCGCTGATATCAATGCCAAATACCTGACCGGCATGCTGCGAGAGTATATGAGAACCGTATCCGGTTCCGCAAGCAGCATCGAGCACCCTATGATCGCCTTTCAAAAATGCTGCTACCATTTGATATCGATGAAGGTGCTCTGTAATCGTCTTTTGCTCCCATTTGTCGTTGATGATCAATCGTTCACCCGTATCTTTTAACATAAATAACTCCTTAAAACTTTTACTGAAGGAAAACCCCTATTCTGTAAGGACATAAACATCACTTCTGTATTCCGTGTTCAAGAACGCAATTTCATTCTTTTGA
>JAZNNK010000084.1:0-3380 GCA_045580205.1 Faecousia sp. | reverse complement strand
CCGCATGATAAAATCATACAAAACACTTAAGGAGGATCTGTCATGGATCACGGTCTGTATGCAGCGGAATTATTTTTACAGGGCTATAACTGCGCGCAGGCGGTCGCAGTAGCATACTGCGACATAACTGGATTTACACCGAATATGGCAGCAAAGCTTGCCTCCTCTTTTGGCGGCGGCATGGGCCGCATGCGCGAAGTATGCGGTGCGGTAAGCGGCATGCTCATGGTAGCCGGTTATCTATACGGCTATGAAACCGCCGAGGATGAAGCCGGCAAACACGCACATTATCAGCTTGTACAGGAGCTTGCAGAAAAATTCAGGCGGCAGGCAGGCAGCATTATTTGCCGCGAGATCTTAAAAAATCCTCCGTCCGATCCCGCACCGACTCCCAGGACCGCCGAATTCTACGCTGTCCGTCCCTGTGCAAGAATGGTCTATCTTGCAGGCAACATCCTTGATGCATATATTGCAGAACATCCGATAGAAAAATAAAAATCGACCCCGACTCGTAACAGTGAGTCGGGGTCATATTTATGCTCATAAAAGCAAACTCCATTTTTCAAAGCCATAACACAGATTCTCCGCCTTATGACAGTCGCTTGACAGCATAAAGCTTCCACCGTTGGCGCGGATGTAATCGCAAATCGGCTCTGCGGGGTAAGGCGCTGAACGGTACCCTCTTGATATAGCGCCGGTATTGATCTCAAAGGGAATCTTCTTTTTCAGCAGTCTGTCTACCGCAGCCTGCCACGCGCAGACATATCGGGGATCTGTTTCATCAAACAGTCTGCCGCCCTCATTAAATTTACAGACAAGATCAAAGTGTCCGATCAAATCAATTTTTGCATTTTCTGCCATCTCTGCAAGCATGCGGTAATACGCCTCTATAAAGCTGTAAATATCCCCCTGAAAATGCTCCTGAACCGATTGCAAAAGAACCTCCGGCGAGTGATCCACAGGAATATACATATTATCGGCATATACATAGTGCAGCGAGCCTATCACATAATCATAGCATTCTGCCTGCACATCCGAACACAGATCCTGCTCGATACCGCACAAGACCGTGATCTTATCTTTATATTTTTCCTTCAGCGCAGAAACTGTGCTGCGATAAAGCGCCTGCTCATGTTTGGCAATACAGAAATCTTCATCAAAAGGGGTATACGCATGATCGGAAAAACCGATACATTTCATTCCCTTTTCGATCGCAGCAAGGACCATTTCCTCCGGTGTATTTTTTCCGTCGCTGAAAACAGTATGCACATGCAGATCCGAAAAGCTCATTTTGTCATCTTCTCCTGCTTGACCTTATGATCGATAACATGGCGCGAAGCCAACTCCTTGTGAATATCCTCCAAACTGATACCAGACTCGATCATCAACACCATGACATGATACGCAAGATCCGCGATCTCATAGACCGTTTCCTTCTTATCGTGTGCATGCGCCGCAATAATGACCTCTGTTGACTCCTCGCCCACCTTTTTCAAAATCTTATCCAGACCTTTTTCAAACAGGTATGTCGTATAAGAGCCTTCCTTCTTCTCCGTTTTTCTTCCTGAGATCAGTTCCATTAAACCCTCATAAGAAAATTCATGACGCAGCTGGCTCTGATACACTTCATTTTCAAAGCAGGATGCCGTTCCCAAATGACATGCAGGACCTTCCGGCTCAACCACGACCACGAGCGCATCCTTATCACAGTCTGCTGTAATCGATACGATATGCTGGTAATTACCGCTTGTCTCTCCTTTGAGCCAGAGCTCATTGCGCGAACGGCTCCAGAAGCAGGTCAGCTCCTTTTCCATAGATATTTGCAAGCTTTCCCGATTCATATATGCCAATGTAAGAACGCGCTTTGTAACCGCATCCACAACGATTGCAGGGATCAAGCCCTTATCATCAAATTTCAGTTCATCAATATTCAGCATTTTTATTCTCCTTATAATCTGACCGGAATATGCGCATTTACCATACACTTCTTCAATTCCGGAATCGAAACCTCTCCAAAATGGAAAATAGAAGCCGCAAGTCCGGCATCTACCCCGGGGATTGATTCAAACAGTGTAATAAAATCCTCGATTCTTCCTGCGCCGCCCGATGCAATTACCGGCACTTTTACCGCATCGCAGACTGCTTGCAGCATTTCAAGATCAAAACCGCCCTTTACGCCATCTGTATCGATCGAATTCACGACGACCTCTCCCGCACCGTTATCCACACAGCGACGGATCCATTCGATCGCCTCCATACCGGTATCCTCCCTGCCACCTTTGGCAAACACGCGGAATACGCCACCAACTCTCTTAATATCGACCGACAACACAACGCATTGATCGCCGTACAGCTTGGCCGCCTGATATACGAGCGAAGGATCGCGGATCGCGCCGGAATTGACACTTACTTTATCTGCGCCGCACTTAAGTACCCGATCAAAATCCTCCACCGTATTGATGCCGCCGCCGACAGTCAGCGGGATAAAAACACTTTTTGCCGTTTCGCAAAGGATATCTGTAAAAAGCTTTCTGCCGTCTGAGGAAGCCGTGATATCGTAAAACACCAATTCATCCGCACCGTTATCACTGTAAAACTTTGCAAGAGACACAGGAGAGGATATATCACGCAATCCATCAAAATGGACGCCTTTTACCACCCTGCCGTCTCTGACATCCAAACAGGGAATAATTCGTTTGGTAATCATTTAGCCACCTCAATTGCCTTTTGCAGATCCACTGCACCTGTATAATATGCTTTGCCAACGATCGCACCGTGAAGGTTCATTCCCGCAAGACGAATAATATCATCCATAGAAGATACACCGCCGGAAGCAATGATCTGCATCTGCAGTTTTTCAGATAATTGCCGATACAATGCGTGATTTGCGCCCTGCATTGCTCCATCTCTTGAAACATCTGTACAGATCATAGTGGTAATGCCCAGCGCCTGCATCTTTGCTGCAAAATCCAGAGCCCGCTCCTGCGAGGTTTCCGTCCAGCCTTTGATCGCTACGTAACCGTCCTTAATATCGATTCCGATCGCGATCTTATCGCCATATTTTTTAACTGCCGCTTCTGCAAAGCCTGGGTCTGTTACTGCCGCCGTGCCTAAGATCACCCGATCGATACCGGCAGATATATAACTGTCAATAACGGACATACTCCGGATCCCTCCGCCTATTTCACAAAAGAGTCCTGTGCTGTTTTTAATAGCACATACCATATCGAAATTAGGCGTATCTCCGTTTTTTGCGCCTTCTAAATCCACCAAATGGATACATACAGCGCCCTGCCTTTGAAATTCCTTTGCGACGGACACAGGATCCTCGCTGTAAACGGTCATCTGATCATAGTCGCCCTTATACAGGCGGACCGCCT
>JAZNNK010000083.1:0-8718 GCA_045580205.1 Faecousia sp. | reverse complement strand
ATCGACCATATCATCGTAAAGGATGCAGGTCTTGCCCTTGACGTCGCCGATTACGTTCATAACTTCACAAACATTCGCCTTTTGACGGCGCTTATCAACGATAGCCAGTCCCATGTGGACCTTGGCGGCAAATGCACGCGCACGCGCAACAGAGCCGACATCGGGAGAAACAACAACAAAATCATCGTGATTAAATGTATCTTCGGGGAATTTTTCAAGATAATATTTAACAAAAGTGGGGTTGCCGAGCAGATGATCAACAGGAATATCAAAGAAGCCCTGAATCTGGGAGGCATGCAGGTCCATTGTCAGCACGCGGTCAGCACCTGCTGCAGTCAGCATGTTAGCAACCAATTTGGCAGAGATAGGATCACGGCTCTTAGCTTTTCTGTCTTGACGCGCGTAGCCAAAGTATGGAATTACAGCAGTGATACGACCTGCAGAAGCACGACGGCAGGCATCGATCATGACGAGAAGCTCCATAAGATGGTTGTTTACAGGTTTGCAGGTCGACTGGATTAAAAATACATCTGCTCCACGAACTGTTTCTTCGAGGGAAACAGATACCTCACCGTCAGCAAAGGTCTTAACCACACCCTTGCCCATAGGGAGTCCGAGTTCTTTGCAGACAGTTTCTGCAAAGGAAGGATTAGAATTTCCACAGAAAATTTTGATATTATCTCCGTATCCGATCATCCGAGAAGTACCTCACTTTATTTTTCTATTCTGTCCACAGTTATGTACTGAGGGATTCTACATACATTATAGACCTGCATGACGGAAAATGCAACTGTTAACTGATTAAAATACCAACAAAAAAATATTATTTTCTTTATTTACTTCCATCATTCCGACGGAATTACAACAACTTGTTTTTACATACAACTATGGATGACCATCGAAATTTTGTTTGGAAATTATGCTTGTACTGTGTGCATAATTGTGGTATACTATATGGAAGAATTTTAGTGATGCGGGGGATAGTATGAAAGATATGATCTGCATTCAGGGCGCAAGAGAAAATAATCTTAAGAATGTCAATTTGACGATCCCGAGGGATAACTTGGTTGTGTTTACCGGCCTTTCCGGCTCAGGTAAATCCAGTCTTGCATTTGACACGATTTATGCGGAGGGGCAGCGTCGTTATGTAGAGAGTCTTAGTTCCTATGCAAGGCAGTTTCTCGGTCAGATGGAGAAGCCGGATGTGGATTCGATCGAAGGATTATCGCCTGCTATTTCAATTGACCAAAAGACTACCTCCAAGAATCCGAGATCGACAGTTGGAACTGTTACGGAGATATACGATTATCTGCGATTACTTTGGGCTCGTGTAGGCGTTCCTCACTGTCCGCAGTGCGGCAAAGAGATCAAACGACAGACGATCGATCAGATTGTTGATAAAATTGAAGCGCTTGGAGATGGAACACGATTTATAGTTCTTTCACCGGTTATTCGTCAAAAAAAGGGAGAGCATGTCAAAGTCTTTGAGGACGCAAGAAAATCCGGATTTACACGTGTCCGTGTTGATGGAATATTATTTGATTTAAATGAACAGATCGTATGCGAAAAAAATAAAAAACACACGATTGAGCTTGTGATCGACAGACTTGTTATTCGACAGGGACAGCGCCGTCGTCTCGCAGATTCTGTAGAAACAGCGTGTGCACATTCCGGAGGACTTGTCATTATTGATCTGCCAGACCAGGGCGAAGAACTGGTGTTCTCACAAAATTATGCGTGTGAGGATTGCGGCATCAGTCTTTCCGAGCTTGAACCGAGAATGTTCTCCTTTAATAACCCGAACGGCGCATGTCCGGTATGTACTGGCCTTGGATTTCAGCTGATTGCGGATGAGGATCTTGTAATACCGGATAAGAGCAAGTCAATCTTTGAGGGCGCCATCCAAGCATCCGGATGGAACAATGCAAGAACAGATTCTATTTTCAGAATGTATTTTGAGGCTCTGGCACAGAAATACCATTTTTCCTTAACAGCGCCGATCAGCGAATTGCCTCCTGCGGTTATGGATGTTATTCTGTATGGTACAAAAGGCGAGAAGCTTCGCATGACGTATAATCGCGGCAACGGAATGGGTGTTCTTGAGCAGCCTTTTGAAGGCATTTTGAATAATATCAGCCGCCGATTTCGTGAAACGCAGTCTGATGCTGCACGAAAGGAACTTGAAGAGTGTATGACGATGTCGCCGTGTTCAAGTTGTCATGGCGACAGACTTTCCGAAATTGCCAGAGCGGTAACGGTTGGCGGTATTGGAATTATGGAGTTTTGCCGCATGAGTGTGCGGGACGAGCTTAAATTCATGGAGGAGCTTAAGCTTGAAGGTAACATGGTGATCGTTGCGCAGCAAATCGTCCGTGAGATCAAGGCAAGACTTCAATTTCTGGTGGATGTTGGACTTCAGTATTTGACACTTTCCCGTTCGGCGGCAACGCTGTCCGGCGGAGAAAGTCAACGAATCCGCTTAGCAACCCAAATAGGCTCATCGCTTATGGGTGTGCTCTATATTCTGGACGAGCCGTCAATTGGCCTGCATCAAAGAGATAACAGTAAGCTTTTGGAAACATTGAAACATTTGCGTGATATCGGCAACACGCTGATCGTAGTCGAGCATGATGAGGATACAATCCGTGCGGCAGATTATATCGTAGATGTCGGACCGGGTGCTGGAAGTCATGGCGGTCAGATTGTTGCGTCAGGCTCACTCGAAGAGATCCTTAAAACGCCCGAATCTGTTACAGGTCAGTATATGTCTGGTAAAAAGTATATTCCTGTACCGAGGGTAAGACGCAGTGGAATTGGAAAGAATCTCACGATCCGCGAGGCAACACAGAATAATTTAAAGGGTATTGATGTGTCAATCCCTTTAGGAACACTGACTTGTGTTACAGGCGTGTCCGGATCCGGAAAATCAAGCCTTGTGAACGAGGTTCTCAATAAGACGTTATTAAACCGTTTAAATCATGCAAGGACACGCCCAGGAATGTGCCGTTGTGTAGAGGGTATGGAGCATCTTGATAAGGTGATCGACATTGATCAGAGTCCTATCGGCAGGACACCCCGTTCCAATCCCGCAACGTATACGGGGTTATTCAATGATATTCGCGATCTGTTTGCCGCGACTGCAGATGCAAAAATGCGCGGATATGGTCCCGGACGGTTTTCTTTTAATATTAAGGGCGGCCGTTGTGAAGCATGTAACGGCGATGGACTTGTGAAGATTGAAATGCACTTTCTTGCGGATGTATATGTACCGTGTGATGTATGTCAGGGGCGTCGGTATAATCGCGAGACATTGGAAGTTCAATATAAAGGAAAAAATATTGCTCAGATTCTGGATATGACGGCGGAAGAGGCTGTTGCATTTTTTGAGAATCTTCCAAAGATCAGCAGAAAAGCACAGACACTTGTTGATGTTGGTCTTGGCTATATTAAGCTGGGTCAGTCCAGTACAACATTATCCGGCGGTGAAGCGCAGCGTGTTAAGCTTGCAACAGAATTATCGCGCATATCGACCGGCAGAACAATCTATATTCTGGACGAGCCAACGACAGGTCTTCACGCAGCAGATGTGCATAGACTTATTGATGTTTTGCAGCAGCTTGTGGAGCTTGGCAATACTGTGCTTGTAATAGAGCACAATTTAGATGTGATTAAAACAGCGGATTATATTATTGACCTTGGTCCGGAAGGCGGCGATATGGGCGGTTATATCGTTGCAGAGGGAACGCCTGAACAGGTTGCTGCCAATCAGAACAGTTATACGGGACAATATCTGAAGAAATATTTATAAAAATTGATCCCCGACCTGTAACGGTCGGGGAAGGATCAATTGATATTCTGATATAGTTCATAAGGGAGAATGTCGGATAGAGCAATCAGCGCTTCATCGTAGCCGCTTGGAAGAATCTTGACGGTTTTTACGGTGGTATCCTTGCTACGTCGGAGCAGGATGCTCATTGTAAAGCGGATGGAGTTTTCTGCTGATTGATCGACAAGGAGCGCACCTCCGTGAGCAGCGGCAATGTTCTGTACGATCGGTATACCAAGTCCGATTCCGTGTCGGCCATCCTCAATACACGGCTCACGCAGAAAGCGCGAAAAAATGCTGCTAAATAGCTGTGAGGAATGTATCGATGTTTCGTTTTCGACCGATAGATATATTTTATTTGCGCTGTGCTTGAGCTTCACAGAAATCGTGCTGTTTGCAGGGGAAAATTTAACAGCATTAGAAATTAAATGATGGACTGCGCGACGGAGCATTTGTTCATCTACCAGTGTATATAACGACTCATTCGGTCCATGATAGACCAGAATTTTCCCGGTATGTGATATTAACGCTGTCATGTTTTCCATGATCTCTGCAAAAATGGAAGTAATATTTCGTACAGAAAGATCATTAGCAGTCAGCTTATTATACACGGATATATCTGACATATTGTTGAGCATCCGCAGCACTTGATACAGGCTTCTGTTCATTTGAGAGATCTGCTGCTGCGCAGATGAATTGTCCTTTAGCTGCTCATTTGGGAACAAACGGTCAGCAACTGTCATGGCACTTGTAAGAGGACCTCTTAGCTGCTGAGTTACCAGAGACATGGCACGCAGGTCAGCCTCTGCTTGTTCCGGCTGCAGGTGGAAAATATCACCTTCATTTGAACGGACGATCGCCGCAATATAGCGGATGCCATCTATGCTCATACAAAGGCTGAGGTATCCGCCCCGGTATTGCTGATATTCTTCTTTTCCGGTAAGAAGAAGGTCAGAAGCAGACATGCCGATCTCGATGTGATGCTGTATGGCAGCGTGATTTGCCTGGGTGATCAAGCCGTTGCACACACAGAATACCGGATGCGTAAACATATTTATCATTGAGATGGGTTCGTTTTGCCGGCTCATGAGTGGCATCTCCTTTCTGAGAATTAGCATGCGCATTTTTTAGAAAAATTTTCGTCGATAAATTCGATGTTTTTCGATATTTTTATTGTAACGATTTTAGTAAAAAAAGCAAGAAAAATCATACTCCAGGGAGAAAAATAATGGAAAAAGATATACATAAGGGGCATAGACAACGATTGAAGGAGCGGTTCCTCCAATATGGATTAGATGCTTTTAATGATATAAATGCCTTAGAACTGTTGCTTTTTTATTGCATTCCCAAGATGGATACAAATGAATTGGCACATGAACTGTTAGCACGATTTGGTTCGTTTTCATGCGTACTGGATGCATCGGAGAGGGATTTAAAGGAAATTAAGGGGATTGGAGACCACACCATCACATTCTTTAAGCTGGTCAGACAACTAAGTAACTATTATCAGGTTAGTTTAACAAAATCAACAACGATCTTAAGCTCCTTAAGTCAGTGTGGTGAATATCTCAAGCAGCGTCTAAAGGATCGCACGAAAGAGACTGTATTTTTGCTTTGCATGGATGCAAAATGCAAGGTGTTATGTTGCGAAAAGGTGGGGGAAGGAAGTGTGAACTCTGCCAGCGTTCCTATCAGAAAGATCGTAGATATGGCATTAAAGGTGGATGCAAGTACGGTCGTACTGGCACATAATCATCCAAGCGGAATTGCAATTCCGTCGGATGACGATATTCAAACAACGAAGATTCTTGCAAAGACATTGCGCGGAGTCGATATTTTGCTGGCGGACCATGTTGTTGTTGCTGATGATGATTATGTTTCTATGTTTGAGTCAAAAGTGTACAGATATGATGATATTTACAATGAATTCTGACCGGAGGCAGTATGAAAATTATTATTTGCCTTGACGATAAGGACGGTTTTCTTTTTAATAACCGTCGTCAAAGCACTGACAGTGTTCTTCGTAATCGAATACTTGCGATCACCGCAGGCGCGAAATTATGGATGAATCATTATTCAGCAAGACAGTTTGAAGAGCATGAATCGATTATCGTTGATGAAAATTTTCTTGCGCATGCAGGTGATGCAGATTATTGTTTTGTGGAGGATATGGATATACAACCATATATTAACAAAGTCAACATGGTTATCATTTTTCGCTGGAATCGTATATATCCGTCGGATGTGAAGTTTCCTATGGATGCATTTAAGAGCCGGTGGAAGCAGATAGATACATCAGAGTTTTCGGGGAGCACACATCCTGTGATCACTGAGGAGCATTTTATATTATGAAATTCATGAAAAAAAGAAGTGCCCGCTATACGGCACTGATATTTGCAGCACTCATTATTTTTGCTGTTGTAATAGCAGTGTTTCAGCCTTCGTGTCAAGGTGCGTTGTCGATCGATGATATACCACCGTTTTCAGGTGATGCATATATTTCGATTAATAATAATATACCGGAATTTACGCAGTCGGACTATACGGTAGAGTCATATGAATACTATTCACCCCTTGATTGGCTGGGTAGATGCGGTTATGTCATGGCTTGCGTTGGATATGATCTGATGCCGACAGAAGATCGCGGCAGCATTGGACAGGTAAAGCCTTCCGGTTGGCAGACGGTCAAGTACGATTTCATTGATGGAAAATACTTATATAATCGATGTCATCTTATTGGATATCAACTTTCCGGTGAAAATGCAAACGAGGAAAATCTGATTACAGGAACACGGTTTTTAAATATTGAGGGAATGTTGCCTTTTGAAAACATGATTGCTGACTATGTTAAAGAAACAAAAAACCATGTTTTATACAGAGTTACACCGATATTTGATGGAAATGATTTAGTTGCGCGCGGTGTTCAGATGGAAGGTTGGTCTGTTGAAGATAACGGAGAGGGGATATGCTTTCATGTGTATGCATATAATAATCAGCCCGGTGTACAGATCAATTATGCAGATGGTACAAGCAATCTAATTGAATCGGGTGGGCAGACATCGGACCCGTCGAAGGAAAATCGCACGTTTATTCTAAATAAAAATTCTAAAAAATTTCACCTGACATCCTGCACACTTGGCGATGACATAAAAACAGAGAATAAGGAACATTTTACAGGGCAGAGAGAAGAATTGATCAATGACGGGTATCAGCCCTGCAAATCCTGCAACCCGTAATTAAGAAAGGACGGTGCTTATGGATCGATTTAAATTGGTATCAGAGTATACGCCGTCCGGCGATCAACCGGAGGCGATTCGTAGACTGACAGAGGGTGTTCAGTACGGACTTCGGGAGCAAACACTGCTCGGTGTAACAGGTTCCGGAAAGACGTTCACAATGGCATCTGTTATTGAAAAATTGAATCGACCGACACTTGTCCTTGCGCATAATAAAACACTTGCGGCACAGCTATGCTCTGAGTTCCGCGAATTTTTTCCCAATAATGCTGTTGAGTATTTTGTGTCCTATTATGATTATTATCAGCCAGAGGCATATATTGCGCATACGGATACGTATATAGAAAAAGATTCTGCCATTAATGAGGAAATTGACCGGTTGCGACACAGTGCAACATCAGCGCTTTTTGAACGCCGTGATGTGATCGTTGTATCCTCTGTCAGCTGTCTTTATGGGTTAGGAGACCCGATTGATTATAAAAGTATGGTTGTATCCCTGCGTTCGGGGCAGGAGTATCCTATGGACGATGTGCTTAAGAAGCTGACGCATATACGGTATGAGCGAAATGATATCGATTTTTCAAGAAATAAATTTCGTGTTCGGGGAGATACGCTTGAAGTATATCCTGCTTACTGGTCCGGAAGGGCAATTCGCGTTGAATTTTTTGGCGATGAGATAGAGCGAATATCGGAGATCAATGCTGTTTCCGGGATTGTGGAGCGATATGTTGATCATGTGGCTATATATCCTGCCAGTCATTACGTCGCATCAAAAGAAAAGCTTGAGCGGGCTATGTATGAGATCCGCAAAGAGTGTGATGAACAAGTGGCGTTTTTCCGTGCGCAGGACAAGCTTATTGAAGCGCAAAGAATCTCACAACGTACGAATTATGACCTTGAGATGCTCACGGAAATTGGATTTTGTAGTGGAATAGAAAATTATTCAAGAGTGATTCAGGGAAGAGCACCCGGAACGCCGCCAACAACACTTCTGGATTATTTTCCAGACGATTATTTATTATTTGTGGATGAAAGTCATGTTACACTTCCGCAGTGCAGAGCAATGTATGCAGGGGACAGAAGCAGGAAGGATGCACTTGTTAATTATGGATTCCGTCTTCCGTCTGCCTATGATAACCGTCCTCTTAATTTTGATGAATTTGACCATAAGATTAATCAGACTATCTATGTTTCTGCAACACCCGGTGAATATGAAAAAGCAAATTCCGGACAGATCATAGAGCAGGTCATCCGACCGACAGGTTTGCTTGATCCAAGGGTCGAGGTTCGACCAATTCAGGGTCAGATTGATGATCTGATTCATGAGATCAGTATTCGAAGTGAAAGAAACGAGCGCGTTCTTGTAACAACATTAACGAAAAAAATGGCGGAAGATCTGACTGTATATTTACAGAAAGCCGGCATTAAAGTGCGGTATATGCACTCTGATATTGGCGCAATGGAACGCATGGAGATTATTAGAGATCTTCGTATGGCGAAGTTTGATGTGCTTGTTGGCATCAATCTCCTGCGAGAGGGTTTAGATCTGCCGGAAGTTAGCTTGGTAGCAATTCTGGATGCAGACAAGGAAGGCTTCCTAAGATCTGAAACAAGTCTCATTCAGACGATAGGCCGTGCTGCAAGAAATGCAGAGGG
>JAZNNK010000082.1:0-9480 GCA_045580205.1 Faecousia sp. | reverse complement strand
AGGTAACGGTCCGCCGTATCACGGGTAAAATACTCAGCAAATTTATTCATTTCAACCGCTGTCAATACTCTTGCATCTACACCGTGCTTTTCAAGCGCATCAGCAAATGCAATGCTGTTCATAACGGTAGCGAGCATTCCCATCGAGTCCGCGTGTGAGCGCTGCATCTTATCTGCACCGTCCTTCACGCCTCTCCAGAAATTGCCGCCGCCAATGACAATTCCAATCTGTACGCCAAGTTCCTTGCACGCATGAACAACCTTACAAACAGAATTAATCGTATCAAAGTCGAGGCCTCTGTGTGCATCTCCGGCAAGTGCTTCACCACTGATCTTAAGCAAAATACGTTTATACTTAATTTGGGGCATATCCAACACTCCTCTCTTATCCCTCTTATTTTATAATACAGATGAGAAATTGACAACTATAATTTCGCATTTTTTAATAAATGTTTTATTAAATTTTACAAACAAACACCCTTTCCTATTCTCACTGCAAGAATATTCCTGTTTTTAGTTGAAAAAAATAATCCAATGGGTTATAATAGCAAGGATTTGATAAAAGAGAGGAAGCTGTTTAATGGCTGAAATAACGGAAAGCAAAAATTTCATCCATGCCTTTATTGAAGAAGATATTTCTGAGGGCGGCCGTTTTGCCGGCAAAACCGTTCACACCCGATTCCCGCCGGAGCCAAACGGTTACCTGCATATCGGACACTGCAAGGCACTGATCATCGACTTTGGAACAGCCGAAAAATTTAACGGTCAATGTAACCTTCGCATGGACGACACGAATCCGACGAAAGAGGATGTCGAATACGTCCATGCAATTCAGGAAGATATCCGCTGGTTGGGATTTGATTGGGAGGATCGTTTTTTCTTCGGCTCCGACTATTTTGAAAAAACCTACGAATTTGCTGAAGAGCTGATCCAGAAAGGTCTTGCATATGTATGTGCGTTAACCCCCGAACAGTTCAAAGAATACCGGGGCGATCTGACTACGCCGGCTATATCCCCCTATCGGGACCGTCCCGACGCAGAAAGCCTTGCCCTGTTCCGCCGCATGCGTGCCGGTGAATTCCCGGATAACGCCCTTACTCTGCGTGCGAAGATCGATCTTGCCTCCGGCAATTTTAATATGCGTGACCCGGTTATTTACCGGATCCGTCATATGCATCATCATCGCCAGGGCGATAAGTGGTGCATCTATCCCATGTATGATTTTGCCCATCCGATCCAGGATGCGCTCGAAGGCATTACACATAGCCTTTGTTCCCTTGAATTTGAAAATCACCGCCCGCTTTATAACTGGGTTGTTGAAAACGTATCAGTACCGCACCATCCGCGACAGATCGAATTTGCACGTCTTGGCATTGACCATACTGTACTCAGCAAGCGCAAGCTTCGTCAGCTGGTAGAGGAAGAGCGTGTATCCGGATGGGATGATCCCCGTATGCCGACCTTATGCGGTCTTCGCCGTCGCGGTTATACGCCCAGATCGATTCGAAACTTCTGCGACCGTGTCGGTGTTGCAAAATCCCCCAATACGATCGAATTTGCATTTTTAGAACACTGCTTACGCGAGGACCTGAACGAAACTGCGCAACGCGTCATGGCAGTTCTCAAGCCTGTCAAGCTGACTATCACCAATTATCCTGCAGATAAGCAGGAGACCTTTATGGTAGAAAACAATCCTAACGATCCTGATGCGGGAATGCGTGAAGTTACATTCTCCCGCAATCTGTATATCGAATCGGACGATTTTATGGCAGAACCAATCCCAAAATACAAGCGCTTATTCCCGAACGGACCGGAATGTCGTCTGAAAGGTGCGTATTTGATCCAATGCACAGGCTATGTGCTAAACGATGACGGAAGCATCAAAGAGATCCTCGCAACGTATGACCCCGACTCTCGTGGAGGCGATCCTGCCGACGGACGAAAAGTCAAGGGTGCAACCATTCACTGGGTCGATGCAGAAAACTGCCTGGATGCAGAAGTTCGTCAGTACTCCAATCTGTTTGACGATCCCGATCCCGATGCATCCGGCAAGGACTTTATTGCCTGCCTGAACCCGTCTTCGCTGGAAGTGCTCACCGACTGCAAAGTAGAAAAAAGCCTGGAAAATGCCGCTTTCCCTGCATCCTATCAGTTTATGCGTCTGGGATATTTCTGCCCTGACAACAAAGACTGCAAGCCCGGAAAGCTTGTATTTAACCGTTCTGTCAGTCTGAAAGACAGTTTCAAAGCAAAAGGCTGATAGCCTTAAAAAATAACACATGGTATAGCATCATGCTATACCATGTGTTTTTTTATTTATACCGGACATTCTTTAAACCGATCTGTGAAAGTGTGCGCGGTCCGCACATCCGCATCGCATCAGAAAGCTCATCTGCAAGCTGACGCACATATGCAGCAATCCCCTCTTCTCCCGCTCCGTAAATACAGGAAGCAAACGGCCGTCCGATCATAACTGCATCTGCACCTAAAGCAATTGCCTTAAATACATCGATTCCCGTGCGGATTCCTCCGTCAACCAACACGACCATGTCCTGCCCAACCGCCTCAGCGATCTCCGGCAGTACGCACGCGGTTGCGGGTGTCTGATCCATAACGCGACCGCCATGATTCGATACTACGATACCTGCAGCGCCGGCATCAAGCGCCTTTTTAGCGCCTTCTACGGTCATAATGCCCTTGAGAATAAAAGGAACGTCAGCATAACGAATAATCTCACGCAATTCTTCTGCCGACTTACTGCCGCTCGGCGGATTCATATTTCTCAAAAACGGCAGTCCCGCGCCGTCTATATCCATGCACAGCACCTTCACGCCACACGACTTTGCTGTATCAATTCTATCCAATACACGTTGTCTTGACCAAGGCTTTATTGTTGGAATACCGAAGCCGTTTTCTTCAATCGCCTTGCACGCATTCGGAAAGTACTCATCATGCAGACCGTCGCCGGTAAAGGCTGCAATCCCCGCCTGATGACATCCCCTGATCAAAGCAGTGTCATACTCCTTCTGTGTAAGCGCATCGCTGAAATGTTCCCCCACCGCACCCATTGGGGCAGCAAGAACCGGATACGCGAGCGTATGTCCAAACAAAGTAAACTTTGTGTCTATCTCACCGTCGGGAACAATCGTATCCATATTGACATATATATCCTGCCAGGCTTCATAATTGCGAATTGCAACTTTACCGCTCCCCTTTGCACCGGGCCCCGGCAAAGTACTTCCACAGGCAACACCGTTACAAACCGGACAAGAATAACAAAGTCCCGTTCGCTTTGAGGCCTCTTTTCTGACTTGACTGTATGTCATCACTGATTACTTTCCCTCCACACAAAAGGTCATGCAACAAGTCTTACCTTGCGCCCTTATCCTTTAGCAGACCATATTTGATATCCCACAGCTTTTGCGAAAGGTCAACATAGTAATTATGCGGATTATCAAAACGTTTAACCTCATCCCAGAGTGTGTCGATTTGCCGCAGGCAATAACTGCGAATCTGCTGCAGATCCGGACACTTATACACAAGCTTGCCTTTTTCAAAAATTGGAACATGAAGCTCTTTTGCGGTAAAATTATATACCGTCTTTGTCTTCCATGTGGCTTCCGGATCAAATATTTCCATCTCTCCGCTGTCATCGACTGTCTCATCATAAACGCACAGGTAATCTGCGATTGCCTTTCCGGTATCGTTTCCGTAGAAACGGTAAAGCTTCTTAAAGTGCGGATTTGTAATTTTACCGACGTTTTCTGATATTTTGATCTTCGGGATAACCTTTCCGTTATCGTCTTCGACAGCAGTCAGCTTATAAACACCGCCAAACACAGGCTCACTGCGCGCAGTGATCAAGCGCTCACCAACACCAAACATATCAATCTTTGCACCTTGACGGAGAAGATCGCGAATTATATACTCATCCAAAGAATTCGAGGCAGAAATACTGCACTGTGTCCATCCGGCAGCATCCAACATTTTTCTTGCTTCACGGCTTAAATAAGCAATATCGCCTGAATCAAGACGGATTCCGCATTTTGTAATTCCTAAAGGCTTAAGCACTTCATTAAATGCGCGAATAGCATTGGGGACACCCGACTTAAGTGTATTATAGGTATCGACCAATAATGTAGCATTATTCGGATAGAGCTGGCAGTATGTTTTAAATGCTTCATACTCCGAATCATACATCTGCACCCATGCGTGCGCCATCGTCCCGCCTGCATACACGCCAAAAAGTTGATCGGAAATCGTACAAGCCGTGCCGTTGCAACCGCCAATATATGCGGCTCTTGCACCCAAAATAGCGCCGTCAGCACCCTGCGCACGGCGGGAACCAAACTCCAAAACCGTTCTTCCCTCTGCCGCACGTACAACACGATTTGCCTTCGTCGCAATCAGACTCTGATGATTGATCGACAAAAGAATATACGTTTCGATCAGCTGGGCTTCAATGGCAGGCGCACGAATCGTCATGATCGGTTCTTTCGGGAAAACAGGTGTTCCTTCAGGAACGGCCCAGATATCACCTGTAAAACGGAAATCCTTTAAATAATCAAGAAATGCATCTGAAAACAAATTTCTGCTTCGCAGGTATGCAATATCATCCTCATCAAAATGAAGCTGCTGGATATACTCGATCACCTGCTCCAGACCTGCAGCGATCGCAAATCCACCTCCGTCGGGACACTGGCGGTAAAACACATCAAAGTAGCAGATGCGGTCCTTATAACCGTTCTCAAAATAACCGTTACTCATTGTAAGCTCATAAAAATCACACAACATGGTCATATTCAACTTTTTTGTGTCTTTCATAGGTATCACCCCGATTTATTTTGTAAGCTCATTATATGTCAAAAAAGCTGAAATAGCAATTCTTTTTTTATTGACACAGAATGTATTTTGGGATATATTGATTAAAAAACTACTGGAGGCCAATTATGGAAATAACAGTTGGTATGAAAGGAAAAACATCAACGCTTGTCGAGCGCGAAGACACAGCATACGAAGTAGGATCCGGTTCATTACTGGTATACGCAACACCATGCATGGCTGCACTGATGGAAGCAGCTGCCTGTGAAGCGATTGCGCCGGCCCTCCGTGAGGACCAAACCTCCGTCGGCACAGAGCTGAATATCTGTCATATCTCCGCAACGCCTGTAGGTATGGAAGTGTATGCAGAAGCGGAAGTCATTGAAACCGGCAAAAACAGTGTTACATTTAAAGTTACGGCCTTTGATGAGGCCGGTGAGATTGGAAACGGAACGCATAAGCGTGCCGTCCTGTCAGCCCAACGTTTTTTAGATAAAACATACGCAAAATTATAGAAAGAGGTATTGAAAATGAGTAAAATATCAGCTTTCTTCAAAAGGAAAGACATTCTCTTTTCCGGAAAGAGATATGGCATTGATGCCCTTGGCGCAATGGCGCAAGGCCTATTCTGTACATTACTGGTCGGGACAATTCTCAACACAATCGGTCAGCAATTCAATATTGCGTTTCTCAATCGTGTGATCGTCTCCATAAAAAGTGCATCCGGTGATAGCGTGGTAAGCTACACCATTGGCGGTCTTGCATCTGCAATGGTCGGTCCGGGAATCGCCATAGCCATAGGTCATGCGCTTCACTGCCCTGCGCTGGTCCTTTTCTCTCTGATACCGGTAGGCTTTGCCGCAAATGCCATCGGCGGTGCAGGCGGTCCTTTGGCCGTCTACTTTGTGGCTATCGTTGCCTCTGAATGCGGCAAACTTGTATCCAAAGAAACTAAGATTGACATTCTTGTTACACCTATTGTAACGATTCTTACCGGTATCTGGCTATCCTCTATAATCGCTGCGCCAATCGGCTCTGCTGCCAGTGCCGTCGGAGACGCCGTAAAGTGGGCCACCTTACAGCAGCCGCTTATCATGGGAATTCTTGTTTCCGTAATCATCGGTGTTGCGCTAACATTACCAATCAGCTCTGCCGCCATCTGCGCTGCGCTGAGTCTTACCGGTCTTGCCGGCGGTGCTGCCGTAGCTGGCTGCTGCGCACAAATGGTTGGCTTTGCTGTTATGAGCTTCCGTGAAAACAGATGGGGCGGTCTTGTTGCTCAGGGAATCGGAACAAGTATGCTTCAAATGCCCAATATCGTGAAAAATCCGAGGATATGGATTCCTCCCACACTTGCCTCTGCAATTACAGGCCCTATCGCCACCTGTATATTCAAGCTTGAAATGAACGGCGCACCCGTTTCCTCCGGAATGGGAACTTGCGGTCTCGTCGGACAGATCGGTGTATATACCGGATGGGTAAACGATATTGCTTCCGGCGCAAAAGCTGCGATCACCGCGACCGACTGGATTGGTCTGGCTTTGATATGCTTTGTATTGCCGGCAATATTAAGCACCATTTTCTGCCGCATCCTGCGCAAATGGGGCTGGATAAAGGAAAACGATTTGAAGCTGAATCTGTAAAATAATCATCGCGTGTTTACCTTACCAGGTAAACACGCGTTATTTTTTTCAGATCTCCTGCCTGCCCTCCAGTGCCCGGGAGAGCGTAACCTCATCAGCATACTCAAGCTGACTACCAACAGGTATTCCATAAGCCAGTCGCGTAACCTTGATCTCCATAGGCCGCAAAAGCCGGGAAATATACATTGCAGTTGCCTCACCCTCCGTGTCTGGATTCGTTGCCATAATAACCTCTCTGACATTTTCGGTTGCAACTCTCTGCAATAGCTCCTTAATGCGGATGTCGTCCTGTGTTACATGGTTAAGCGGTGATATTACACCATGTAAGACATGATACACGCCGGAAAACTCACGGGAGCGCTCCATAGCAATCACATCTCGAGGCTCTGCCACAACGCAGATCAATCCTTTATCACGAAGCTCATCCTCACAGATCGGGCAGACCGCACGGTCGGTAAGGTTTTGACAAACAGGACATGTATGGACTGTTCTTTTGGCCTCAATGATCGCATCCGCAAAAGCCTGTGCATCCTCCGGCTTCAAGCTCAGAACATAAAACGCAAGACGTTGTGCCGTCTTCCCGCCAATACCGGGCAACTGCGCAAATTGCTCCGCAAGCTCTTGCAATGCTGCAGGAAAATATTGCATAGTCCCTCCTTAAAACAGACCGCCCAAATTCAGGCCGCCGGTTAAGCGGGACATATTATTGGCAGAATCAACATCTGCCGTCCGCATTGCTTCATTTACTGCCGCAATGACCATATCCTGAAGCATTTCAACGTCTTCAGGATCCACTGCTTCCGGGTTGATCTCAAGAGACACAAGCTCATGTTTTCCGTTTACCGATGCGGTAACCATGCCGCCGCCGGCAGATGCAGAGTATGACTTATTTTCCATCTCCTCCTGCATACGAAGCATTTCCTGCTGCATTTTCTGCGCTTGCTTCATCATCGCTGCCTGATTCATTCCACCGGGCATGCCGCGAAATCCACCTTTTGCCATAAATATTCTCCTATCTCAATGATCCTTAATGTTTACAATATCAGAATGCGCTCTGCCAAAGTTCAAAAGCTGATCCATATGCCCGCTGTCCGCACGGACATCGTCCTGATCGGTAACCGACACAGACACAGGATAACCTAATTTTGCAGATGCCTTTAGTGCAACAAGAGAAAGAACCTCCGGTTTATTTACAATATCCTTGGTAAAGGTATTCTGGCACATCAACACAAGTGTTTTTCCTTTCAAGACACCCTTGACCGCAGAATTCTCTGTTGTTGTAAAAAATCCTAATACAGGCGGCTTAAGCTCTTTTCGAAGGGCAGTTGCCAAATCAGCCCAGAAACCGACCGGCGAATCCTCCGCTTGAGTATCGACCGGCATCTCCTGCTCAACCGCACACTCTTGCGGCTCCTGAGGGTTCTGCACAGACGCATCTTCCATCTGCAGATCTTCCGTCTGCCGAACAGTCGTCTTCACAAAGCTACCCGATGCGATCTGATCCTCAATCCGTGTAAGGCGGGCAATAATCGACTGTGTATCCGTTTCCAACTCCGGCTGACATAAATTAATAATGCAAAGCTCTGCATCCATACGACGACTTTCACTTCTGCTAAAACCAAAAATCGTTTTCTGGATCAGATTCATCATCCGCACCAATTCACCGACAGAAAAACGATCGGTAAGCGACCACGTCTGCTGATCAGGCGCAACGCCTGAAAGCATATTAATACCCTCTTTAGGCGCTGTTTTTAAGATCATCATATCGCGCGTTATACATGCAAGCTCATCTAAGAGCGCGCTCAGATCTTTTCCCTCAGCATAGAGCTGATTCATAAGCGCAAGTGCCTTTTTGGTATTGCGGTCAGCAATATGCTGCATAAGCATACCGGACTGCTGTATACCGGCAATTCCCAGACAGGCATAAACCTTTTCGGCAGTTAATTCGCCCGATGTGGCAGATGCACACTGGTCAAGCAGACTCAGACCATCACGCATGCCGCCGTCGGCCAATCTTGCCAAAACTCTTGCCGCAGAATCCTCCAAATCAATCTTTTCCTGATAGGCAACATATTGCAGTCTGGCTGCAATATCCTCCTGGCTGATACGGCGGAAAGAGAACCTCTGACAACGGGACAAAATAGTTGCAGGTACTTTATGAAGCTCTGTTGTAGCAAGAATAAACAATAAATGCTCCGGCGGCTCTTCAATGATCTTAAGCAGTGCATTGAAAGCCGAGATTGAGAGCATATGCACCTCATCAATAATATAAACGCGCATCTTCACCTGTGAGGGTGAATAGATCGCATCATCACGCAGATCGCGGATATTATCCACACCGTTGTTGGAAGCAGCATCGATCTCTAAAACATCCATGCACGATCCGGCATCAATTGACCGACATGCATCACAACAGTTGCACGGATTCCCATTTTGCGGATTCTGGCAGTTAACAGCCTTTGCAAGAATTTTTGCGCTGCTTGTCTTACCCGTTCCCCGGGAACCGGTGAACAGGTATGCATGGCTAAGCTTGCCGCTGACTAATTGCGTCTTCAGCGTCTGACTGACCGCCATCTGACCAACGACATCATCAAATGTCTGTGGCCTATATTTTCGATACAGCGCCTGATACATAATAGCCTCCATAATATAAGACCGACTCATAACAAGATCGCACACCCACATTTGTGCAGGCTTAATATCCGGAAACCGTGCAGCCAGCTCAGGAACGGCAGCCTCGCGGCACACGGAAAGGTCCGCTTAATGCTGCTTGGTTCCCCACCTGACATGGTTCACGGGATCTCATTGCGCAAGACCGTCCCCTCAACACTGTGTACACAGGCCAGACGACACATAGACAAGCCCGGGTGTGGGAATTCATCCCTGCTGTAGCGGATTGCAGGCAGAGGGCACCGCTATCTCCCCGACTAGTGCGACCTTGTTACAAGCCGGTCCGCCGCAACAAGGAATTCGATTTTCAGTTCAGCTTGGACTCGATGAACTCTGCCAGCTCGCCA
>JAZNNK010000081.1:0-3929 GCA_045580205.1 Faecousia sp. | reverse complement strand
GTTACTGGCGAGGGAATCAAGCATCTGGCAGATGCCGGCATGAAGACCGGTGAGGGCGTTCGTGTATGCCCGTTAGGTTATGAAATGCAGTCTGTCATTCACGTTGTTTCCGTTGCAGTGCGTGCCGCACTGATCTTCGGTAACGTTACACCCGGTGATTATAAGACACTTTATAAGTACACGATGGACCGCGTCCGCGCGTTCGTCAATGCATATAAGCCGCTGTCCGATGAGATCGTTTCCTACGGCGCCGGCGCGATTTGCTTTGGTTTCCCTGTCGTTTCCAACGAGACAGAAAATATGTTCCGCGTTCCCAAGAGCCTGATCCAGCAGCTGGATACATCCAAGTGGAATGCAACTTCTTTGGAAGCCCGTGATATTAAGATTAAGATCACCAATATCGATATCCCTGTTGCATATGCATCTGCGTTCGAAGGCGAGAACATCCGTCGCGGCGATATGCAGGTCGAGGTCGACGGCTCCCGCGTGGACTGCTTCGAGTTGGTTGCAACCAAGGAAGCAAGCGAGATCGAAGACCACAAGATCGAGGTTATCGGACCCGAGATCGACGAGATCCCTGTCGGCTCCAAGATTTCCCTGTCGTATACGGTCGATGTTGCGGGCAAGGCTATGCAGGCAGACTTCGAATCTGTCATGGAGCGTAAGTTCCACGCATACCTTAACTGCATTGAAGGCGTTATGCATACCGGTCAGCGTGATATGATCCGTATCCGTATCAGCAAGGCAGACTATGAGGCAGGCTTTAAGTTCCGCCATATTGGTGAGGTGCTGTACGCAAAGATCAAGAGTGAGTTTGAAGCGGTTGTTGATAAGTGCCAGGTTCGCATCGTTGTCGATGCTGAGCAGAACAAGGCTCTGCGCGCTGCGGCAAACGAAGTCTTTGCAAAGCGCGACGACCGTCTGCGTTCTATGACCGACGAGTCCGTTCCCGTTTACTACACATGTATCATGTGTCAGGCTTTCTCCCCCAGCCACGTTTGTATCGTTACACCGGAGCGTTTGGGTCTTTGCGGTGCAGTTTCCTGGCTGGATGCGAAGGCAACCAATGAGTTGGATCCGACCGGTCCCTGCCAGATCGTGCCGAAGGAGCGCTGCATCGATGAGCGCCTTGGTCGTTACGAGGACGTCGATGAGGCAATTGAGAAGTATTCTCACGGCGAGCTGCACAATGTTACGCTGTACTCCTTGTTTGAAGATCCGATGACCTCCTGCGGTTGCTTCGAATGTATCTGCGGTGTCGAGCCCTGTTCGATGGGCGTTGTTATCACCTGCCGTGAGCATGCGGGTATGACTCCGCTTGGCATGAGCTTCTCCGATATGGCTTCTATGACCGGCGGTGGCGTTCAGACCCCTGGCTTCATGGGACACGGCAAGCAGTTTATCTTCTCCAAGAAGTTTATTGCAGCAGAAGGCGGCCCCGGCCGTATCGTATGGATGCCGAAGGATCTGAAGGATCAGGTCCGCGAGCGCCTGGATGCAACGGCACTGGAGCTGTATGGCATTGAAAACTTCACCGATATGATCGCTGATGAGACGGTTTGTACAGAAGATCCCGAGCAGCTGCTCGGTTATCTGGCTGAGGTTGGACACCCTGTTCTCGGCATGGAACCGTTTGATATGTAATTCTTTTACTTAGTGAAAAGAGCCTGCTTTTGCAGGCTCTTTTTCTGCTCTTTACCGCAAAGATTTTTTGTGATATGATCATAGAAAGACAGAAAAAGGGGGCGGCATACAGTGCAGATCCGATTTGCAGAAATGAAAGATGTTCCCGGTATCCTTTCCTTGTTGCGACAGGTAGGACAGCTGCACCATCAGGGCAGACCGGATGTTTTTCGCAGCAAAGCGCAAAAATACAGCGCATCGCAGGTGATCGCGCTGATCAGTTCTGCTGATTCACCGGTATTTGTGGCAGAGGATGCAGATACGTTGCTCGGTTACGCCATTTGCTTTATTAAGACATATTTGCAAGACCCGGTCTTTACAGACCGCACAACCTTGTACATGGATGACCTCTGTGTGGCAGAGAATTGTAGAGGACAGAGAATCGGCACGGCACTTTATGAGGCGGTCTGTAAGTATGCGCAGGCACAAAAATATCACAGTATAACGCTGAACGTGTGGGCATGTAATGAAGGCGCGGTACGCTTTTATGAAGGCTTGGGCATGACGGTCCAAAAAATGGGAATGGAGAAGATCCTGAATGCTTCAGAAGAATCAAGTTTATGAGACGGTCGTTTCGGATTATACAGCAGAGGGACAGGGCGTAGCAAAGATCGATGGCTGTGCTGTGTTTGTGCCGAATGCGATCGTGGGTGAGCGCTGCCTTGTGCGGATTGAAAAGGTTGGAAAAACGTGGGCAGCCGGTAAAATTACGGAGATCTTAGAAAGATCGCCGCACCGCCAATCACGGGCCTGTCCCGTTGCAAAGCTCTGCGGCGGCTGTGATTTTTGGCATATGGATTATGAGGAAGAGTGCCGGCTCAAGGCGGAACGCGTTCGGCAGGCGCTGAACCGCATCGGCGGACAGAAGATCGAGAGTGTACCGTTTCTTGGCGCGCCATCATGTACAGGATATCGTAATAAGGCGCAGTATCCTGTGTCCAGTAGAAAGGGACGTGCATTTGCCGGCTTTTTCCGCGCCGGAACGCATAGTGTTGTGGAAAACGAAAGATGCCTGATCCTGCCGGAGGACACGGACAGGGTTAAACAGATTGTTATAGATTATGTAAACCACTACCGTATACCTGTTTATGATGAGACTGCGCATAAAGGATTGTTGCGGCATATTTATGTGCGGCGGGGCGTGATTTCCGGTCAAATACTTGTGTGTCTGGTTATTAACGGTCAAAAGCTTGCGCACACAGAAGATCTGATTGAGAGATTGAAGGCTGTGCCCGGATTTACTTCTCTGGTGCTGAGCATTAACACGCAGCGTACAAATACCGTCTTAGGAGAGACATTTGTTACGCTCTACGGACCCGGATATATTGAAGATACACTTTGTGGCATGACCTTCCGGCTGTCAGCGAGGTCTTTTTATCAGGTTAATCACGGGCAGGCACAGCGGCTCTATGAAAAGGCCATTGAGCTGGCCGGTATTACCGAAGAGGATACGGTGCTGGATCTGTATTGTGGTGTCGGTACGATCACACTTGCGATGGCAAGATCTGCAGGAAAGGTGATCGGTGTGGAGATCGTTGCGCAGGCGGTGCAGGATGCGAAAGAAAACGCCGCTCGGAACGGCGTAAAAAATGTAGAATTTCTCTGTGCGGATGCCGGGAAAGCGGCGCTTGCGCTGGAGCAAAAGGGCGTTCGTGCAGATGTTGTGGTAGTCGATCCCCCGCGAAAGGGCTTAAACGCAGACGCAATCGAGGCAATTTGCCGAATGGCACCCAGACGGATCGTGTATGTTTCCTGCGATCCGGCAACGCTGGCGCGGGATGTGGCGATCTTAAGCGAGCGCGGATATGGCCTTAAAAATGTCGCCGCCGCAGACCTTTTTCCCAGATGCAGCCACGTTGAATCCGTTGTTTGTTTAAGTAGGAAAGAAGTCAGCAACTATCTCCGCATTGCCGTGAATACTGCCGACCTGGAGACCGATGCTGGCACGATTTACAGCAACGACGATATTAAGCAGTATGTGGAGGACAAGTACGGCTTCAAAGTCCACTCTGCCTATATCGGGCAAGTGCGGGAAAAGCTGGGTGTCCACCAACACGAAAACTACAACGACAGCCACACAAGTCCCCGCAAGCCAACTGTTTGCCCCGAAGAAAAAGAAGCAGCAATCATTGATGCATTAAAGCATTTCAAACTAATCTAAACAAAGCAGCACAGCGGCCTCCGGGATGGAGGGGGCGGGTTTTGCATTATTTAACAAAGATTGCCCGCTAGCACAAGGCCGGTGA
>JAZNNK010000080.1:0-4860 GCA_045580205.1 Faecousia sp. | reverse complement strand
TGTCAGATACGGGCAGCCCGGCAATCGCATCGCCCCAAAGCGACGTGCAAACCGCTTAATCGAACCAAGCGCAAGCGCATACGGCGCAAGCTGAAAAAAGTATTCCGGATTTAATGCACAGATCCTCTGCAACTCCGATTTCGGAACCGTTCTTAAATACCGGCGCAAGTCCAGGACTTGACCAAACGTCTGCCTTCCGGCAGGCGTTCTCCGTCCACCAAAAGCAAGCAAAATGCCTGCAAGCATCAGACCTGTTACCATCCAAAGGGCAACCGTAAATGCGCCGCTGATCAACCCAAAAGCAAGCCAGACACCTGCACATCCAAGCGCGCTCCACAGTTCCCGCTTACGCATCAGCAGGAAGCTACTCGCCCAGCCTTGCATAATCCATGCACTGACCGCGCCTGCTATGGCAAACAAAAATGCCAAAAAGCCCTGCAGCACCGCACCGCCGCTTAACGACATTCCGATAATGATCCCGCCAAACAATCCGGCCGCCGCACCAAGCGCGCGAAATACTCGCAAATTTCCGGTCCTGCGATGCATCAGCTCCCGAATCTCTCCGGGCCGTTTTTCCATCATCTTACATAAAACCGCAAATTTTTCATCATAGGTATTGACCGTATACCCTCTGCCAAACATCTTTTTGAAGCAGTATGTCTCCGTTTCGCTGCGCTCATTTCCCATATCCATGCGTTTATGCAGCAGGACATGCCCGTTTCTGTTAACCTGGATCAGCACATAGCCAAGCTGCGCCCAGGTCAGCACCATCGTACACAGATCAACGCCCTGTCCGTTTAAAACGCACCCCATCTGCCCGGCAGTAAAGCCTTCGGGCGCCGCCGTAAAATGCTGCCTCTTGGGCGGTATATGCCACAAAAAAATCAGCCAGTAAAGAAGCGCGATACCGGCACAAACACCTGCCGCAATCCCCATTGCGCCAACATCCTGTACCTTCAAGATCGACTGGGGAAACATTTGCTCTGTAACACTCATGGTCATTATAAGTGTCTCATGGTCCTTCAGCGCCTTCAAAAAGCTTCCCGACACTGTCGCACCGGACACCGTATACTGCATGTGCTTTTCAATGTCTGCCTGATGATATCCGCTATAAAAGGACGGCTGCGTGGGTATCTCTGCCGGCAGTGTAATCGAAAACTCCATTTTCTCGACCGGATGAGAAAAACCGCAAAGCACGGGAATCTGTAATATCAACATGCCGTTTGCATCTGTTTCGATCACATCGCGCAGTGTATAATTGATGCTGATTGAAAAATCGCCCACAACATTTGCCAGCACCTTAGAAAGATTGATCCGGCGGACATCATCCTGCTTTGTCGTACGGACATGAGAACCGTTGAGCGTAATATTAGACGCATTTCCCGGGACCGGAAAGGTTACATTCTCCGAGCCCTCCAAACGAATCGTTGCTGTTACTGTAACCTGACAACTTCCGTCCGAAGATACGGTCGCATGGCTGCTTACAAAGCTTGCTCCCGTTGCTGCCGACACGCCAAATACAAAGCAAGCAACCAGCAAAATCGCAACGATCAATCTATGCATCCGACGCATCGGGCATTCTCCTTTCAAAAGTTTATAAAAACCGACATTTCTCTGCTCATTATTTTATCACACTGCCGGTCAAAAAGCAACCGCTTCCAGACGCAACATGAAGCGCCGCCTGTGTCTGTCATAGGCGGCGCTTTTATCATCCGCAGGCGGATGCGCATATTAATTCCCGGACCTTATAAGTCCTTTGTTCTTTTTATAAATAATATTCAGCCCTTTGAGCAACAGATCCTTTTCCAGAACAATCTCCCGTTTGCACAAGGGAATAATAAACTGCGCCATTCCTCCGGTCGCAACGATCGTACAGGTATGCCCCAACTCCTGTTCCATCCGTTCGATCAAGCCATCCAACATTGCAGCTGTGCCATACATCATTCCGCTTCGCATACAGTCTGTTGTATTTTTTCCTATGACCTGTTTCGGTTTTTCAAGGCTGATTCCGGGAAGCTGCGCCGCCCGATTTGTCAACGCATCCAGCGAAAGCTTCACGCCGGGAACGATCACGCCGCCAATATATGTTCCCGGTTTTTCCACGATCTCGACTGTTGTTGCCGTTCCAAGGTCCATCAGTATCAGAGGTGCGTCATACTCTGCCAGCGCCGCGACCGCGATCACAATCCTGTCGCTGCCAACCTGTGCGGGAAAATCCACCTGAATATCCAATCCTGTTTTTAGTCCCGGACCGACCACCATCGGCTGTTTCCCGATGACCTTTATAACACCGGTACGCACCGAGTGAAATACCGGGGGAACAACGGAAGAAATAATGCAGTCCGAAATATCCTCTCTTTGTACGCCAAAAGCCTCCAGCATATTTTTTATCTCAACGCCGTACTGGTCCGATGTGCGTGTATAATCGGTTGCAATACGCATTTTAAACCGGATCTCGTCATCGCAAATGCAGCCGATCACAATGTTGGTATTTCCTATATCGATTGCAAGCAGCATGATCAACCCTCCTCAGCCCTTTTTTCTGATGCGAAGAAGTGCTTTTCCAATAACCGTTACCAATACCGCCGCTGCAATTGCTTCCGGAATACCGGAAACCGTTACTGTTCCCATCACAAGACCAAACACCGCACTCAGCGCCACATTCTTCGCCTGCGCATATTGCTGCGCCAGCAACATATAAATGCTTCCCATTACCAAAAGCGTATGCAGGATCGTAGAAATTGCCGCAGATATCGGCAGCGCAAGAAAGTCATTGCACTTCCACTTTTTCAAAAGCTTCCATAACCATCCTGCCAGAAAACCAAACAGGACTCTGCAACCCAGTGCAATCCATATCGCCTTTACAGCGCCTATCGCGCCCTCTGCCGTCATGAACGGCGAAAACGCAAACGATAAAAGTCCGGGGGCAGTCGTATTAGCCCAGATAGAGCAAAGTCCGAATACGCCGCCAAGAATTGCGCCGGCGGTCGGTCCGAGCAGAACTGCGCCTAAAATTACCGGAATATGCATCGTGGTCGCTTTAATTACGGGAAGTGGAATAAATCCTATTCCGGATACTCCCATGACCAAAAGCACACCGCAGAGCATGGCAATCGTCGCCATGTATCTTATACTGGTCTTTTTTGTATTCATATGATTTCCTCCTGCTGCCGCTCATCCTCTGCGCATAAAATGCACTAATGATGCGACGCGCCTTTATTATATATAAAAATGATTAACAGTGCAAGATAAAAATCCTCTCTTTACACCAAACAAAAAAATCGATATAATAAAGCTATCTGATTGATTGGGAGGCATTTGTATGCTGACAGGAAAAACGGTCCTTTTGGGTGTAAGCGGCGGTATTGCCGCCTATAAGGCTGCCGCGCTGGCTTCCGCGCTTGTAAAGCTCCACGCATCCATAGAAGTGATCATGACAAAAAATGCCACTGAATTTATTTCTCCCCTGACATTTGAACAGCTCACCGGACGGCGCACTATGACCGACACCTTTGACCGCAACTATTCGCATCAGGTCGAGCATATTTCTCTTGCCAGCCGCACGGATCTTGTCATTGTCGCACCGGCTACCGCAAATGTTTGCGCAAAGCTGGCGCACGGATTGGCAGATGATATGCTGACGACGACCGTGCTTGCCTGCCGGTGCCCGAAATTGATCGCGCCGTCTATGAACACCAACATGTACGAAAATCCTGTAACGCAGGACAATCTAAACACCTTGCGCCGCTACGGCTGGGAAGTGATCGATCCTGCCTGCGGTCATTTAGCCTGCGGCACGACCGGCGTCGGCAAGCTGCCTGAACCCGAAACGCTTGTAGAATATATCCTGCATGCAATTGCCATGCCGCACGACCTTGCCGGTAAGCGTGTGCTCGTTACGGCAGGACCTACGCAGGAAGCGCTGGACCCCGTTCGTTTTATAACCAATCATTCCTCCGGAAAAATGGGTTATGCAATCGCAAAAGCAGCTGCCCTTCGCGGTGCAGAAGTAACGCTGATATCCGGACCGACCGCCCTGCAGCCGCCACTTTTTGTAAAGGTTGTGAATGTTCTTTCTGCAGAGGATATGTTCCGCGCAGTAGATGCCTGCTTCCGGGAATCGGATATGATCTTCAAGGCCGCCGCCGTTGCCGACTATACCCCGTGTAATTACAGCGCAGAAAAGATGAAAAAGTCCGACAACGACCTGTCTATTCCCCTTTCCCGCACACAGGACATCCTTGGTTATTTAGGACAGAACCGCCGCCCCGGGCAGATCATCTGCGGTTTTTCTATGGAGACGGAAAATCTGCTTGAGAACAGTCGCGCAAAACTCCTTAAAAAGAATGTAGACATGATCTGCGCCAACAACTTGAATGTCGCCGGCGCAGGCTTCGCAACAGACACAAACATTCTGACCCTGATCACCAGAACGTCCTGCGAAGAGCTGCCCCTGCAATCTAAAGCATCTGCCGCTAACGCACTTATAGAGCGCGCGCTCGCGCTCTAGTCCTGCGGCCGTCCGAATTTGGACAAAATTCCCTAAAAACTAAAAAAAGGATTTACTTTTCCCGCATCATACTGTATGATAATCAGGAACAGAGTAGGAGACCCCGCGTGAAGTGCTGCCAAAATGGGGAGTTGAGTGGCAGACGAAGGACCTTGTCCGCGATAGGGATTCCGCACCCGCTGCGCATATTGGAACTTCTCCTTTATGTAAGCAACGATACTCGGTGGGGCGCCAGGCTGGTACTGCCATCCGTTTCCCCCAGGGTGAAGTTATGCTGTCATTCCTCCCCAGGCGCTTTTGCGTTTGGGGTATTTTTTGTCAGCATAGCCCGGGGAGCACCGCAGAAGCCT
>JAZNNK010000079.1:0-8892 GCA_045580205.1 Faecousia sp. | reverse complement strand
CGTTACCGAGCGGATCCCTCCCCGTGTAGAGATCCGCAAGGATGCGCCGATCGAGCTGCCGCACGTGCTCCTGCTGTGCGACGACGCGCAAATGCAGCTGATCGAATCTGTCTGCTGCAAGAAGCAGAAATTACCTCTTTTATATGATTTTGAACTGATGGAAGGCGGCGGACGAATTCGCGGCTGGCTCGTCAACGGTGATGATGCTGCGCAATTTTGCCGCGCACTGACTTCCTATGAAGCCTATATTGACAAGCTATACAGTGCGCGTGGCACAAGCCCTGTCTATTACGCAGTTGGTGATGGCAACCATTCCCTCGCCTCTGCAAAGGCTTGCTACGAAGCGCTCAAAGCAGCAAATGCCGGTAGCGCTATGCGCAATCATCCTGCGCGCTATGCGCTGGTGGAATTAGAAAACATTCATGATGCGGCGCAGGCGTTTGAGCCGATCCACCGCATTATAAAAAATGTTGATGTGCAGCACCTGCTGAATAAGCTGCAGTCTGTCTGCTGTGAGGGCGGCCACAGTCTGCAGTGGTATAGCGGCAAAAATACCGGCACTGTGCAGCTTCGTGTCAAGGACGGTCAGCTCCCGCTAAGTGTTTTACAGGCCTTCCTGGATGATTACTTATCGGAATATGCAGGTGAAATTGATTACATTCACGGCGACGATGCGCTCCGTGCGCTTTCTGAAGCCGAAAACTGCATCGGTTTCCTGCTCCCCGCTATTGAAAAAGGCGCACTGTTTCATGGCATCAGTGTTGACGGTGTCCTGCCGCGCAAAACATTCTCTATGGGTCATGCCCAGGAAAAACGATACTATCTGGAAGCGCGCAAGATCCGCTGATGCGTGCGCGCTGAGTTTTGGCTTAACTGCCAATAAATCCGAGGAGAAAATATGAAAGTCTGTTTTGTCTGTTCCTCCGGTGGACATCTGACACACCTGTATATGCTAAAGCCCTTTTGGGAAGCGCAGGAGCGCTTCTGGGTTACATTTGACCGCGAGGACTCACGCAGTCTTTTAGCGGGTGAAACACTGTACCCCTGCTTTCACCCCACCAACCGGAACATCAAAAACCTTATAAAAAACACAATTCTTGCATGGAAACTCCTCCGGAAGGAAAAGCCGGACCTGATCATTTCCTCCGGTGCTGCCGTTGCTGTTCCGTTTTTCTACCTCGGAAAACTGTTTGGCGCAAAGACTGTATACATCGAAGTATTCGACAGGATTTATAAGCCTACCGTAACCGGTAAAATTGTCTATCCTGTTGCCGATGCGTTTATCGTACAGTGGGAGCAATTGCAAAAAATTTATCCCAAGGCGATCAACCTTGGCAGTATTTTTTAGGGAGGCCTCATGATATTTGTAACAGTGGGCACCCACGAGCAGCCCTTTGACCGGCTGGTTCGGTTTATGGATGAAATGAAAGGTGCAGGCGCAATCGAAGAAGATGTCATCATCCAGATCGGCTACGGCACCTACGAGCCGAAACACTGCCGCTGGCACACAATGCTCAGCAGCAGTCAAATGCAGCAATACGCAGAGCAGGCCCGAATCGTTATTACACACGGCGGGCCTTCCAGCTTTATGGTACCTCTTCAGCTTGGAAAAGTTCCCATCGTTGTCCCCCGCCAGTTTTCCTACGGCGAGCATGTCAACGATCACCAGCTTGATTTTGCGCGGGAGATATCTGCGCGCTATCAGAATATCATTGTGATTGAAAATGTCGAATCGCTTTCCGACGCGATTGCAAACTATGATACAATCTCAAACGGCATGTCTGCCTCTGTCAAAAGCAACAACCGCGCTTTTAATGAAGGCTTTTGTGCCGTTGTAGAAAAGCTGTTTGCTAAAAGATAAATGATTCGGGGGTGCACCGTTTTGAAAAAGCCAACGATCAGTGTGATCACTGCCTTTTATGAAGGACACCGGTATCTTCCGGAGCTGATCCGGATGTTCCGCGCCAATGTGGTCTCGCTCGGTCAAGCAGCTGATGCAGAATATCTGATTGTAAATGACAGCCCCTGGAAAAAGATTGATCTTTCAGACATTCCATGCGATGATCTGAATATCCGTGTGCTCGAAAATCCGGAAAACTACGGTATTCACAAAACGCGGGTACAGGGCGTTTGCGCTGCGAAAGGCGAATATATCCTCATCCTCGACCAGGATGATCTGATCTCCGATACGTACCTGCGTTCTCAGCTGGAGTGTATCGGAGTTCATGCAATTGCCGTATGTAACGGCTACAAAGAAACGCCCGCAGGCAAAAAGCGGATCTACCGCGACAGGCTGAAAATGTCGCTTACCGACCGCAAAAACTTTTACCTGCTTGCCGCCAATCAGATCGTATCGCCCGGACAGTGTCTGATCCGCAAGGCTGCCTTGCCGGATGCATGGCTGGAAACGCTCCAAGCCATTAACGGCGCAGACGATCTTTTTTTATGGCTTCTGATGTTAAGCAACGGCGTTCGTTTTGCAAAAAACTACGCATGTCTGTACACGCACAGAGATGTCGGCAGCAATCTTTCAAAGGATCTGTCGCGCATGTGTCAGTCAGATATGGAAACATGCCGTCTGCTTCGCACGCACCGTCTGCTTCCGGAAAAAGATATCCGAAAGCGGGAGCGCCTGTGTGATTATCTGAAAGCCTGCGGCTATCGGAATCGCGGAAATCTTCTGACAATGCTCCGCTATCCCGACGTCGTTTTTATGAAAATACTTGCTTACTATATCTGACCTTATAACAGGAGGCGATCGTATGACTTCCTGCACCGTCATAACAGTGTGGAATGACGCCCGGTCATTTCACACATTTAAAGAGGATCTGTCCCGACAGAAAGATGTCGCTATCACACTGATCGATATCGATAACCGCAACAATCAATTCCCCGGCATCCGTCAGGCGTTAAACAGTCAGATCGATGCCGTAGAGTCGGATATCGTTGTATGCATGCACCAGGATATCCGCTTTCTGCATGATAACGCCCTGCGGGATTTTCTGGAAAAACTCACCGATTTGGGCGATTTCGGTGTGGCCGGTGTTGCCGGCTGTCCGGAAGGCACGCCGTACAAGCTCCTGTCCAATATCGTACACGGAGAAGATATGCGCCCTGCCGGAATAAAGCTGCAGGCTGCGGTGAAAGTACAGTCCATTGATGAGTGCGCCTTTGCCATGCGCACGGAGGTTTTGCGCAATATGCGTTTTTCCGAGCTGGAGGGCTGGCATTTATATGCAGTAGAGCAGTGTCTGCGGGCAACTGCCCTTGGACTTGACTGCTATGTGGTCCCTGCGGATCTTTACCACATTTCCGACGGAAAATCACTTGACCCGAGTTATCTGACTTCGCTTATACAGCTTGCGCGCAGGTATGACGTGGACAGGCTTAATACTACTGTTAAAAAGTGGCGTCTGCGCAGCTTAAGCGGCCGCCTCTATATTGGCTACTACTACCTGAAGCAGCTCCTGAAACGATGCCTGCTGCGTCTTTCAAAGCGCTGATGATATTATAAAGGGGGATTACAATGTCCCGCATATTCAACATAACCGAGCACAGCAAGATATATGTCGTTTGTCCTGCAAACAATAAAACCGGTGGAACAGAGCTTCTGCATCAGCTTGTATATCAGCTCTGTCAGCTTGGACATCATGCGCTGATCGCGTATTATCCCGAAGGCAACTGCGATCGCAATAACCCCACCGACGAGGCTTTTCTGCCATATATTAAAAACCGATGTCTGATCTACGATATCGAAGATAAAAAAGAAAATATTGTCATATTTCCGGAAGTATGCATTGGTAAGCACCGCCGCTTCAAGCATATTCAGAAATGCGTCTGGTGGCTTAGCGTCGATAATTATTTTGCATCGGTCGGGAAACTGAACCGGTTAAAGCGTTACGGCGTTTTAAGCTTTCTTAAGCACCTTGCATTAAACGACTATCCGCGAAGATCTGATTTACCCAAAATTGGCGTGCATCTTTGTCAAAGCCATTTTGCACTGAACTTTCTTCTTAAAAACGGGATTGCACCGCAGTGCATCCATTACCTGTCTGACTATATTAACGATATCTATCTGTCCGATCAATCCTATGCAGAAAAAGAGGATATCGTCCTATATAACCCGAAAAAAGGCCTTTATGTTACACGCACGCTTATGGAGTATGCGCCGGATATCCGTTGGGTCGCCATTGAAAACATGACAAACGACGAAGTCCTCTCGCTTATGCGCCGCGCCAAGGTCTACATTGATTTTGGCAACCACCCCGGAAAAGACAGAATCCCAAGAGAAGCTGCCGTTTCCGGTTGCTGCGTCATTACGAACCGGAGAGGCTCTGCCGCACTGCATGAGGATGTCCCTATTGATGATCGGTACAAGATCGATGACCACACGCCTTGCGCTGCTGAGGCGGTATCGATGATCCGCAATTGCCTGCAAAATTATGAACAGTGCACGCAGGACTTTATTCCCTACCGTGAGATGATCCTGCTTGAAAAAAAGCGTTTTTGCGCGGATGTTGCAGCCATTTTCAGCTGATACTACAGAAAGGATGCGTGATCAGATTGAAACAGCAAAAATCGGTCGAGGTCAATTTTATCTTCAACGCCTTCATGACCGCATCATCCTTTTTGTTTCCCCTGATCTCCTACCCGTATGTTTCACGCATTCTGTTTGCAGAAGGCGTTGGAAAGGTAGCCTTTGCCGTATCGGTCATTTCTTATTTTGTGATGATCGCACAGCTTGGCATCCCCACCTATGGCATCCGCGCCTGCTCTCAGGTGCGCGACGATAAGCCTGCGCTGTCAAGGACGGTTCATGAGATCTTCACGATCAACACGGTCATGTCTGTCATCTCCTACGCATGCTTTGGCGTTCTGCTCATCTGCGTACCAAAATTTTCCGCCGATAAGACGCTCTATCTGATCGCAAGTCTTACGATCCTCTTTAACACCGTCGGCATGGAATGGCTCTTCAAGGCTTTGGAAGAGTACAGCTACCTTGCCGTCCGCTCCCTTATATGCAAGCTCGCTGCACTCGTTCTGATGTTTCTGATGATACGCAAGCCTGCTGACTACCCTGTCTATGCCGCCGTGCAGGTCCTTGCCGGAAGCGCCTGCGGCATACTGAATCTGACGCATCTGAGAAAATATATTTATCTGCGTCCTTTGGGCAACTATCGTTACGCCCGCCACATGAAAAGTATTTTGATTTTCTTTGCCATGAGCTGCGCGATCACGGTCTACACCAACCTTGACAGTGTTATGCTCGGCTTTATGCGCTCAGATGCTGAGGTCGGTTACTACGCCACCTCTGTAAAAGTCAAAAACATTCTTGCAGGCATCGTATCTTCTTTAGGTGTCGTCCTCCTGCCGAGAGTATCTTACTATGTAAAAAATCACATGACGGAGGCATTTGGAGATATTACCGAAAAAGCGCTGCGCTTCGTATTCCTTACCGCCTGTCCTCTCATCTGCTACTTTACGGTCTATGCGCATGAATGTATTTTCCTGCTCTCGGGTGATACCTTTGCATCTGCTGTTATTCCCATGCAGATCATTCTGCCGACACTGCTGCTGATTGGTCTTACGAACATTATGGGCATTCAGATCCTTGTACCCTTGGGCCGGGAGCATCAGGTGCTTATATCGGTTGCCATCGGCGCAGCTGTGGATCTTTTTTTGAATCTGCTTCTGATCCCTGTACTGGGAATCACAGGTGCAGCGATCGGCACGCTGTTTGCCGAGATCTGCGTACTCATCGTGCAATGCATTTTCCTGCGCGATACCGTCAACGAGCCCTTGCGGCGTATAAGCTACGGAAAAATCATTGTATCCTGCGCCTTTGCTACACTTATCTGCCGCAGCATAAGACTGCTTGCACTTGAAACAGCACCAACGCTTATAATATCTGCCGCCGTATTTTTCATTACCTATCTGGCCGCACTGCTCCTGCAGCACGAAAAAATGATCAGTCAGATACTTTCCTCTTTTACAAAAAAGCTGCGGAGCAACCTCTCCGGTAGCAGAAAGGAGCGCTGATGATAAAAAATATCCTTCGTTCCAGATCCCCGTCAACATGGCTGTACCTTGCCGTATATGCTCTGTTTTTGGCGCGTACTGTCATACGCAACACGACCTTTTCTGCCGATCTGCAGCTTTACGGCCGGAATTTAGGCATGATGCTCTTTATCGGTGCCGTGCTGATGTTTATTAAAATGCGGTTTTTTGACCGGTTCCGCTATCTGGATCTGTCGCTGATTTTTCTGATCGTTACAGCCGCCGTCTGCTCCTACGCCAGTAACGCTTACTCTGAAATCATCATTATGGCGCTTCTTCTGATTGGCGCAAAAAATATTTCGCTTGATGATATTGTAAAATGCCATTTTACAGTTTATGCATCTATTTCGGTGGCGGCGCTTCTGTGTGCGCTGACCGGGATCATTGACCACTATATCATTCATTCTGCGCAGCACGGCATCCGTCTGTCGCTTGGCAACACATATCCGACGGATTTTGCGGCAGGAATCCTGTTTCTCGCGCTTGACCTGATCTACCTCAAGCGCGACCGCTGGCACATCGGCTATTCGATCGGTATGGCAGCCATCAGTGTAATCGTGCTGCTAACGACAAAAGCCAAGACAAACGCACTGATTCTGTTTCTGTGCGGAGCCGTTTCTGCCTGGTACTACCTGACAAAGACCGGCAGGCGTCTTATCAATTCTGATCTGTTCCGCCACCTGACGACAGCCGCCTTTCCGGTGTCTGCAGTGCTTTGCATTTATGCCCATGCGGCGATTGACCCCGTCAAGACACCGATCCTGCGGATGCTCAATGTGCTGATGAATTATCGCCTTGGTTACGGAAACAAGGCAATTGCAGAATACGGACTAACGCTGTTTGGACAGAGGATCGACATGGTTGGTCTCGGCTGGGGAACACCTGCCGAGCTGGAATACTTTTATGTCGATAACGGCTATATGCAGCTTGCGCTTTTATACGGTCTGATCCCGATGGCGCTTGTGTGCATCGGTCTTGCATTTATCAGCTATCGGAGCAAATGCCGACCCGCCCATTGTCGCGGTGTCATTCCGCTGATTCTTTCTGTCATGGCGCTCTCTGCTATTATGGAACCCCGTTTTTACAGTCTGACATACAGCGCCTTTATCCTTGCGATCGCTCCTGCGCTTTTTGAGTTCTCTGCGCAGGAACATGAACCACCGGCGCTATCAGAAGGAGAAAACGCCTATGAAGTATGATTATCTTGTTGTCGGAGCAGGACTTTTCGGTGCTGTCTTTGCTCAACAGGCAAAACAGGCCGGCAAATCCGTTCTGGTCATTGATAAGCGCGACCATATCGGCGGCAACGTTTACACCCGAAAAACAGAGGATATTGATATCCACGTTTACGGTGCGCATATCTTCCATACCAATGACAAAGCTGTATGGGATTATGTAAACCAATTTGCGGAATTTAACCGCTTTACCAACGCACCGATTGCAAACTATAAGGGGCAGTTATACTCCCTTCCGTTCAATATGTACACCTTTAACCGGATGTGGGGCGTGGTAACGCCGCAGGAAGCGATCGATAAAATCAACAGCCAGAAATGCGACGCCGGTATCACTGAGCCGAAAAATTTAGAGCAGCAGGCGATCTCCCTTGTTGGCACGGATATCTATGAAAAGCTGATAAAGGGCTATACACAGAAGCAGTGGGGCCGTCCGTGCGATCAACTGCCTGCCTTTATTATCAAGCGCCTGCCTGTGCGCTTTACCTATGACAACAACTATTTTGATGCATTATATCAGGGAATCCCGACAGGCGGATACACAGAGCTTGTGGAAAATCTGCTCGACGGAATCGAAGTGCGGTTAAATACCGACTATCTGCAAGACCGTGAGGCGCTGAATGCGCTGTCTTCCTGTGTGATTTATACCGGACCGATCGATGCCTTCTACGGATACCGGTTCGGCGCGCTTGCCTACCGCAGTGTCCGCTTTGAGACACAGGTGCTGAATATACCGAATTTTCAGGGTAATGCCGTGATCAATTATACCGATGCCGAAACACCCTGGACGCGTATTATCGAACATAAATGGTTTCACTTCGGTACGCAGCCGAAAACGGTGATCAGCCGCGAGTACAGCACAGAATGGAAGCCCGGTGATGAACCGTATTACCCTGTCAATGACGAGAAAAACAACGCGCTTTATACGCGCTACAAAGAACTTGCCGATCAGGAGAAAAACGTACTGTTTGGCGGCCGTCTCGGTCAGTACCGGTATTACGATATGGATGCTGTGATCGCATCCGCGCTGGAGCTGTCTGCAAAGATTCTGTAAAAAGCACATCGGGCGCTGCATAAGCAGCGCCCGATTATTTTATTCAATTATATATGCTGCGGTGATCTGACCGTAGTAGGCGGTATGATAATCGCCCTGTGGAAATTCCGGACTGTTCGGATAATACCTGTCTATATTCTCCTGCGCAATCGCACCCGGCTCCTGCGCCTGCTTATAAATAACCTTGCATTCAAGCGTGAGCGGCAGCTCACGAAGTCCCGGAACACTGATCGTATCGGGTTCCTCCGGATGAAGCTCCAGCGCGGAAATTTTATCAATTTCCCTGCCCGAGCGCGTACCGCAAAGGCTCAGGATCGTCTTATCGTAAGCACCGTAGGGGATGTTAATCGTAAATTCACCGTTTTCATCCATTAATTGTTTGGTATAACGGCTTTCACGAACAAATACGGTAAAAATCGGCTTTCCCCACTGGATGCCAAGTGTGCCCCAACTAATTGTCATAGTATTTAAGACACCGTTGGCCTTTGTCGTTACCAAAACGCCCTTGCCAACCTGCTCAAGTATATAGCCGGCATTTTCCCAAAGATC
>JAZNNK010000078.1:0-8943 GCA_045580205.1 Faecousia sp. | reverse complement strand
AGCAACTGCCTATGTTGAGAATATGAACTTTGTTGTGATCGCGCTGTTCTGCATCGTCCCCATGCTCGCATGGACGATCACGCTTATCGCAATGCGCGGTTATGAACTCGACGGCCAGCGCGTTAAAACCGTCCAGGCTGTAAACGCCGCCCGAAAAAACGCGATCGCGCACGGTATGTCTACTCAGGAGGCGCTCTGCTCCATTACCGACGAAACGGTATGATATTCTACAAAAACACCCTGCGGGTTTTTGAAGCGCACCCCAAAAGTGTCTAACTTTTGGGGTGCATATCCTTTCCCGCAGGGTGTTTCTTTACTTTCTCTTTGCGATCGGTCTTGACCGATCCTGAATCAGCAGCAGATCCGAAATAATCGAATTAGACACCAAAAAGCCTTCCGGTGTCAGATGCCATCGACCGTCATACGACTTTGCGGCAAGGCCGCGCTCTCTGCACCGAAGAAGCTGCGCCTCTATCGCAGAAAACGGGAGCAGATAGTTTCGCTCGTACTCTGCAGGATCCAGTCCGGACACAAGCCGCAGACGCGTCATAATAAACTCACCGGCACGCTCACGGTTCGGCACTTCCTGCACCTCGCGCAAGACAGGTCCTCCGCTAAGGATTCCCTCGATATATCCCTGCAGATCGCGGATAATCGAAAAACGCCGTCCTGCAAAATCCGAGCTGGCATCGGGTCCGAAGCCTAAATATTCTTCGCCGGTCCAGTATTTCAGATTGTGTCTGGATACATTGCCTTTTCTGCTGAAATTCGATATTTCGTACTGCCGATATCCGTGCTTTTGCAAAATATCCACTGCGCGCAGATACATATCCGCCTGCATATCATCATCGGCAAAATCATAATGCTGCCGGTATGTGTGAAGCGGCGTTCCTTCCTCAAGCTTTAGCCCGTAGCAGCTCATATGCTCAGGTTGCAGCTTAAGTACATTGATAAGTGTTCTCTCCCAGGCCTCCAGGCTCTGCCCGGGCAAACCGTATATCAGATCCAGCGACAAATTCCGGAAACCTGCCTTGCGGATCTTCTGAACCGCGTTGACCGCCTGTGCATAATCGTGCGGGCGGCCGATCTTCTCGAGGATATCATCATCATCACACTGAATTCCTAAACTGACGCGGTTAAAACCCTCACTGCGCAATTTGCGCAGAAGCCGCTCCGATACCGAATCCGGATTTGCCTCAAAGGTAATTTCTGCCGACGGTGCCACACGGAAATTCTTCCGGATCGCAGCCAGGATTACAGACATCCCCTCCGCACCGAAAAAGCTCGGTGTTCCGCCACCAAAATAAATCGTATCGACCAGATACTCCGGTGCTAAACTTCCCGCCTCGCGGATATGCGTACAAACCGCCTCCACATAACTGTCAAAAAGACGGTCATCCTTACATGTTAGTGAATAAAAATCACAGTACTGACATTTTGTACGGCAAAAAGGCACATGAACATAAATGCCCAACGGCTTTTTCCCCGTTTTACCGAAAAATGGCATAACTTCCTCCCGGGTAAGCAAATTCTTTTGTAACTACATCCCGGTCCGCTGCCTGCGCTCAATCCTCATCAAGCTTCAGCACGGCCATAAACGCTTCTGACGGCACGGAAACAGAGCCAAAGGTACGCATCCGCTTCTTGCCTTCCTTTTGCTTTTCAAGCAGCTTTTTCTTTCTGGTTATATCACCGCCATAGCACTTGGCAAGCACGTCCTTGCGCAGCGCTTTGATCGTTTCTCTGGCAATAATCTTGCCGCCGATCGCCGCCTGCACCGGGATTTCAAACTGCGCTCTGGGGATATTCTCCTTCAACTTTTCGCAGATCTTTCTGGCGCGCGGATATGCATTGTCTGCAAAGAGAATGAAGCTCAGCGCATCCACAATATCTCCGTTTAATAAAATATCCAGCTTGACAAGACGGCTCGGACGGTATCCGATCATCTCATAATCGAGGCTTCCATAGCCTCTTGTTCTGGATTTAAGGGCATCAAAAAAGTCATAAATGATCTCATTGAGCGGAATCTCGTAGTGTAATTCCACGCGATTTGCGTCCAGGTAGACCATATCCTTAAACTCTCCGCGCCGCTGCTGGCAAAGTTCCATGATATTGCCCACATACTCCTGCGGTGCGATCAGGCTCGCCTTAACATACGGCTCTTCTGCAAGCTGGATTTCCATCGGATCCGGATAATCCAGTGGGTTGTCGATCATCATCACTTCGCCTTTGTTGTTGGTAATGCGGTAAACAACGTTCGGCGCAGTCGTGATTAGATCAAGATTATATTCGCGCTCCAACCGCTCCTGAATGATCTCCATGTGCAAAAGTCCCAGGAAACCGCAGCGGAATCCGAAACCAAGCGCAATTGAGCTTTCCAGCTCGTATGTCATCGATGCATCATTGAGCTTTAATTTTTCAAGCGCCTCGCGCAGGTCCTGATATTTTGCGCCGTCAGCGGGGTATATGCCGGAGTATACCATCGGCTGCACCTGCCGGTATCCGGGCAGCGCCTCCGCTGCAGGATTTTCTGCCGATGTAATCGTATCGCCGACCTGTGTATCCGCGATTGTCTTAATCGACGCAGTAATATAGCCTACCTCACCGGCACCCAGCGCCTCTCCCGGCGACAGGCCGAGCGGATTCATCGTTCCTACTTCCACGACCTTATAAACTGCGCCCGTAGCCATCATTTTAATATCCATTCCCGCGCGGACAGTGCCTTGCTTAATGCGCACATATACGATAACGCCACGATACGCATCGTATTGACTGTCAAAGATCAACGCCTGCAGCGGCGCTTCACGGTCTCCAGAAGGCGCCGGCACATCGCGCACGATCATCTCCAGCACATCATGAATGTTGATGCCGTTTTTTGCCGATATTTCAGGAGAATCTTCCGCAGGGATACCAATGATATCCTCCACCTCCGCTTTGACCTCCTTCGGCCGTGCAGAGGGAAGATCGATTTTATTGATAACAGGGAGCACTTCCAGCCCCGCATCGATCGCAAGATATGTGTTTGCCAGTGTCTGTGCCTCAACGCCCTGGGAGGCATCTACCACTAAAACTGCGCCCTCACAGGCAGCAAGGCTGCGGCTGACTTCATAATTAAAGTCCACATGTCCCGGCGTGTCGATCAGATTCAGCGAATAGACCTGATCGTCATCTGCGCGGTACTTCAGCTGAACAGCCGTTGCTTTGATCGTAATGCCGCGCTCCCGTTCAAGATCCATAGAATCGAGGATCTGATGCTCCATCTGCCGCTGGTCAATGGCGTTGCACTCCTCCAGCAAACGGTCTGCCAGCGTCGATTTGCCGTGATCAATATGCGCAATGATAGAAAAATTTCTGATTTTAGCCAACTCGGTCATATTCTACACCTCAAAGCGTCTGTATCACAATATTGATAGATCGTGCTGTAATTATACAAAAATTCCCCGTAAAAGTAAACTGTATGTTTCCGTGATTTATGGGGAACACTGTCCTTTGCAGCGACAAAATGCGCCCAAAGGTGCAAATTTAGAAAATTTTTTCGTAAAAACCCTTGTCAAAATGTAAGAATAGGGCTATAGTCTAACGGAAAAGAAAAACAAACACAAAAGGGGTCCCATATGAGTAACGCCAAAAAGAACACAAAAAGTCCCGAAGAGCTTCAATCTGCGCTGCAAAGTCTGATTGCTCTCGGACGCAAGGACGGAATCATCCGCTCCTCCGACTTAAACGCCCTGCTGGAGAAAATGGATCTGTCTCCGGAAAAGATTGAAGAGATCTATGACCGTCTTGACGGCATGAATATTCAAGTTGTCAGCAGCGATCTGGACCTTGATCTGGATGACGATCTGGATGTATCTCTGGACGATACGATCGACTTGACCGATGTAGACGAAGAAGACCTTGTCGACCCGGTAGACCTTGCTGCCGAATACAATTTAGACGATCCTGTCCGTATGTACCTGAAGGAGATCGGTCAAATCAAGCTGCTGTCTGCTGAAGAGGAAATCGAGCTTGCAAAGCTTGTTTCCGAGGGTGATCAGGCCGCTAAAAACAAGCTGACTGAGGCAAACCTGCGGCTTGTTGTGTCGATCGCAAAAAAATACTCCGGCAGAGGTCTGCATATTCTGGACCTGATTCAGGAAGGCAACACCGGTCTGATCCGTGCTGTCGATAAATTTGACTGGACAAAGGGAAATAAATTCTCTACATATGCTACCTGGTGGATCCGGCAGGCGATCACCCGTGCGATCGCCGACCAGGCGCGGACCATTCGCGTACCGGTGCATATGGTAGAGGTTATCAACAAGGCTACACGATGCAACCGCAAGCTTGTGCAGGAGCTCGGCCGCGAGCCGACTGTTGAGGAGATCGCAGCAGAGCTTGGACTACCTGTAGAAAAGATCATCGAGGCAAACCGTACTGCCGCAGATACACTTAGCTTAGACACGCCGGTCGGCGATGAAGAAGATACCTCCATCGGCTCCTTCGTAGAGGACGAGCGGACACCCGGACCTGCCGATGCTACCTCCAACGCGCTTCTGGCCGAGGCACTTAAGGAGATTCTCGATACCTTGACCGAGCGCGAAGCCGACGTTTTGCGTATGCGGTTCGGTATGTATGACGGCAGAACGCACACGCTTGAGGAAGTCGGACACATTTTCAATGTTACACGAGAAAGAATCCGTCAGATCGAAAACAAGGCGATCCGCAAGCTCCGTCATCCCAGCCGTGCAAAAAAGATAAAGGATTTCTATTGCTGATCCTGATAAATAAACGCGGTGCGCATATGCGCACCGCGTTTGCTTTTATTTAAATGTATAGCCGGCATCCAGCAGCCTATCCAGCGCGGTATTTGCCTCCTCGTCAGAAAACAAACCTGTAAATTGCTTTCTGACCGCCAGCGCCTCTATGCTCAGGTCCAGACGGCCTCTGTCTGCCAGCTGTGCAAAGCCATCACTGCACCTGCTTCCGGAAAGACAACGGCGGGCATCTTTCATATCCTTTACCGGACGGATGCGGATGCCCAGCGCCTCCGCCTCCCGACGGACCTGCTCCGCCGCTTCAAGAAATTTCGCTTCCATTTTTTCCATCCAATCCAAGAAAAGCGATCAGCTCTTCTTCTGAAGCTGCTTCCGTAATATCTTCCTCTAAAATAACATTTCCTTGCTGTGCACAAAGACTGTCCAGAACATGCTTTGCCGCATCAGCTGCCGTAACGGTGATCTGCTCGCCCGTGCGCATATCCTTAAGCGAACATTTTCCGGCTGCAAGCTCATCTTCTCCAAGCAAAATGACATACGGCACACCAAGCTTGTCTGCATAACTCATTTTCTGCTTAAATTTTTTGTTTTCACCATAAAGCTGAACGCGGATCTCTTCCTCGCGAAGCTGCTCTGCCAATTTAATCGCAGGCGCAGGATCCTGTGTCATCGGCAGCACCAGGACATCTGCCGGCGCATTGTTCAGCTCCGGATTTAACAGCCCCTGCTCATCCAGAACATAGAAAAGTCTCGTCAGTCCAATGGAAATACCCACGCCGGGCAGATGCCGCTCCGTATAGTAACCGGCAAGATCATCGTATCTGCCGCCCGAACAGACAGATCCGATCTCCGGATGATCCAAAAGCGTCGTCTCATATACCGTACCGGTATAATAATCAAGTCCGCGCGCAATGGTCAGATCAACAGCAAAGTTTTTCTCCGGTACGCCAAATGCGGCCAGATTTTCTGTAACCGCCTTCAGCTCCGCAAGGCCCTGATCAAACATCTCGTCGCGACCAACATATGCTTCCAGTGCCGATACGACCTGCTCATTCGTTCCGGAAATTGCAATAAACCGCAGGATCTCCTCTGCCTGCCCCTGTGTCAGACCGCAATCCTCCTCAAGAATTACGCGGACCTTTTCGGCACCGATCTTATCAAGCTTGTCGACCGTGCGCATGATCTCGCCGCTTTTTTCCGTCAGTCCCTGCATAGCATAAAACCCGTTAAGGATCTTACGATTATTCACACGGATCGCAAAACGCTCCAGTCCAAAACCGCGAAATACCCGATAAATAATCGCCGGGATCTCTGCCTCATTGATAATATCGAGCTTTCCATCGCCGATAATATCGATATCCGCCTGATAAAATTCGCGGAAACGGCCTCTCTGCGCGCGCTCTCCCCGATAAACCTTGCTGATCTGATATCTGCGGAAGGGGAAGGCCAGTTCATTGCAGTGAAGTGCAACATATTTTGCAAGCGGAACCGTCAGATCAAACCGCAAGGCAAGATCACTGTCTCCTTTTTGAAAACGGTAGATTTGCTTTTCTGTCTCACCGCCGCCCTTTGCCAAAAGAATCTGCGCATCCTCGATCACAGGTGTATCCAACGGCGCAAAACCGTACAGCGCATACGTTTTGCGAAGAATATTCATCATTCGTTCAAACTGCGCTTGCTTTTGCGGCAACAGCTCCATAAAACCTGACAGTGTTCTTGGTTTGATTCGTTCCATAATACAGTTTCCTTTCCTGTAAAGACAGTCGCCGCCCGCCAAAAAGACGGGCGGTAAACTTAATATCGAGGTGTTGTGTGCAGCATGCCGCGCCAATCCAGATCGCCGCGCTGCAATCCCATAATTGCCAGCTCCGCGCTGGCAAGATTCGTCGCGATCGGCACATTGTGCTTATCACAATGGCGGATCGTCTCGAGCATCTGCGCATCATCCCATGCATCGACCGCATTCGGATCATTAAATAAAAGCACGAGATCAATCTCATTATAAGCAATTCGGGCGTTGATCTGCTGATGGCCGCCCTGTTTATGAGAAAGCAGCTGTGTAATGGGCAATCCGGTATTATCCGCAATCAGCCTGCCCGTTGTTGCCGTTGCAAACAGTCTGTGCTTCACAAGCACACTTTTATAAGCTGTGCAAAACTGCACCATCAGCTCTTTTTTCTTATCGTGGGCCAAAAAAGCTATATTCACAGCAATCTCTCCTTCTATCTCTTTATATCCTTATGGGAACAGACCTTCCCTGGATCCGCTTCGCGATCCGGCTGCATGCCGCCGAAGCGCCTTTATCCGTATATCCAAGCAGCGGCTGCCTAAAAGCTGCCGCAAGCATGACATCATCATCCTCCGGCACAAGTCCCAACAGGGGCAGACCCGCCCGGTCCATTACATCGTCTACCGTCAGGCACATGGCCGCCGCCATTTTCCTGCTGATACGGTTTATGATCATACGGACATTTTTCTTGCCCATCAGCTCCAAAACCTCTGCCGCGCGGGTCGCATCCCGAATCGATGCAGGGTCAGGACCTGTAACCAGTATTACTCTGTCGGCATATTGCGCCGCAAGGCGGAATCCTGCTTCAATACCGGCAGGCGCATCCAAAAATATGTACTGAAACGATCTGCGTGCCTTATTAAGCATTTTTGCAAAAGCGATCAGATCGATCGCATCTGCAGGGCAATTCATCGGTGCCGTTAAAAAATACAGACTGTGATACACCGGATGACATGTTGCCATATCCAGCGAATATTCCTCTGTGCACACATCGAGAAACGACAGTGTTCCCACCTCGGAAAGTCCCAGTGCAATATCCAGATTGCGAAGTCCGACATCGCAGTCAATACAAAGGACTTTTTCTCCCGTTCGTGCAAGCGCAGAAGCAACTCCCGCGCAGACAGAAGTCTTTCCGGTTCCGCCCTTGCCGGACAAAACCGCAATCAATTCACCCACACGCAGCTGCCTCCTTATCCAATATAAACCTATTATAAAGGAAAAACAACCAAAAGGCAAGAGTAAACACAGGCTTTTTTTAAGGTTTTTTCATCACTATGACCAAAGTCCGCCTTGATTTTTGGGCATATATACATTCTTTCCGTTAAAAGGATTCCTTCTAAATAAAATTTTTATAAAAAAAGTGCAAATACCTCTTGCTTTTTCCATAACATTGGGCTATTATATAGGCGTTAGCACTCAGGGCAAAAGAGTGCTAAACCATATAGATACACGCAGAACACTGCTGTTCTGCGGTCTAAATAACCACTTATTTGGAGGATATCGCATGAAACTCAAGCCCACAGCAGACAACATTCTGCTCAAACAAACAGAAGCCGAGGAAACCACCTCCTCCGGCATCATCCTGGCCGCCACCACAAAAGAAAAGCCCTCTATTTATGAGGTTATCTCTGCCGGCCCCGATGTTAAAGACATTCAACCCGGCAACAAGGTTGTTGTTGGCAAGTTTACCGGCAACGAGCTGAAGATTGACGGCATCGACTATAAGTTTGTAAAGACAGAAGACGTTCTTGCTGTTGTAACTGACTGAGCATAGGAGGATCTGATATTATGGCAAAAATGATTATTTACGGCGAAGACGCCCGTAAGAAGCTGCAATCCGGTATTGACCAGCTCGCAAACACCGTTAAGGTTACGCTTGGTCCCAAGGGCCGCAACGTTGTTCTCGGCAAGAAGTTCGGTGCGCCGCTGGTTACCAACGACGGTGTTACCATCGCAAAAGAGGTCGAACTTGAAGACGCTTTTGAAAACATGGGCGCACAGCTGATCCGCGAGGTCGCTACCAAGACCAATGACATCGCCGGCGACGGTACGACCACCGCTACACTTCTGGCGCAGGCGATCACCCACGAGGGCCTGAAGAACCTTTCCGCAGGTGCAAACCCGATGGTCATGCGCAAGGGTATCGAAAAGGCTGTCAACGCAGCTGTTGCCGCTATCCGTGAGCATTCCGTTCCCGTCAACGGATCCGAGGACATCGCCCGCGTTGGCACAGTCTCCTCCGGCGTCGAGTCCATCGGCCGTTTGATTGCTGAGGCGATGGAAAAGGTCGGCACAGAGGGCGTCATCAGCATTGAGGAGAGCAAGACTGCCGAACCCGGCCTGGATGTCGTAGAGGGCATGCAGTTCGATCGCGGCTATATTTCTCCCTACATGGTT
>JAZNNK010000077.1:0-4897 GCA_045580205.1 Faecousia sp. | reverse complement strand
TTCAATCAAGGCTTTAGTTGGCAGTGGAATCGGTATCAGCTTTATGTACCAATCTGTAATCTCTAAAGAAAATGGAATCGGAACCTTTGCTGTGGATGGGATCACAGAACCACACCCATTCCACGTGGTCTATACACGCAATACAAGCGCCAGGAATTATGCGGAGCAGTTCTTGAAATTTGGATAAAATTATCACCCCGCTTTTGTACGGTTAAGTACGAAGACGGGGTGTTGTTTTGGTAGCAGTATGTACTTTTTCCCAGGCTGTCGGCTGATTTTCTCTACGCCATTTTACGCCAATTTTACGCCATTTTTGCATTGGAAGGCATAGAGTTGCGTGGACTTATGTGTTTTAAAGATATTGAAAAACCTAGTGTTTATCAAGCTGTATCGGCATTTGTAGAGATACATTGAAATATGGAATCGGTAGCTTCAGCGCCAATACCTAATTTCATATTCTTTTAGTTCTCTTTTGGAATAACGCGTCTGCCTAATTCTACCACAAATAAGAAAATAGTTTAATTATATGTTTACACAGTTACAAGTTCGTTTTCGTGCAGAGCTTAAGTAGGGGGTGGGAAGGGAGTGTTGGATGCGCTGAGCGCTTCTAAAGAAAGCTCACCTGCAAGCTTGAATAAGGCATCTGCAATTACTTCCTCAAGGGATTTATTGACAGCAGATGCAACACGGGCATAAAAAAGTGCGACATCCGGATCTAAAAGCAGGGTTATTTGTAGCATGACGGCCTCCTGACAGGGGGGTTAAGAAAAACTTTATCTCATCCTATGCAAACTCTTGACAGGTGTGATAAAATGTTAGGTATGAAATCCCATTTTTGAGAAGGTGGAAGCTATGGCAAAAGAAAGAAAAGTTGAACAGATCACGGACATGGAAGTTGACTTTGCTCAGTGGTTTACCGATGTATGCAAAAAAGCACAGCTGATCGATTACTCTTCGATTAAAGGAATGTTTATTTACCGTCCTTACGGCTATGCGATCTGGGAGAACATTCAGCGCATTATGGATGTTGAGTTTAAAAAGACCGGTGCAGAAAATGTATATATGCCGATGCTGATTCCCGAGAGCCTGCTGCAAAAGGAAAAAGATCATGTGGAAGGCTTTGCTCCTGAGTGTGCCTGGGTAACATATGGAGGGAGCGAAAAGCTTGAAGAGCGTTACTGCATCCGGCCGACTTCTGAAACACTGTTTTGTGAGTATTTTAAGAACGCGATCCAGTCGCATAGAGATCTTCCTATGATGCTCAATCAGTGGTGCAGTGTTCTGCGTTGGGAAAAGACCAGCCGCCCTTTCCTGCGCCATCGCGAATTTTTATGGCAGGAAGGCCATACGATGCATGCTACTGCAGAGGAAGCCAAGGAAGAAACTGAACGTATGCTGGGCGTCTATGCTGATTTTTGTGAAAATGTTTTGGCAATGCCTGTTACACGCGGTCAGAAAACAGATAAAGAAAAGTTTAACGGTGCGGAAGCAACATATACTATTGAGTGTATGATGCATGACCGCAAGGCGCTTCAGGCAGGCACATCGCACTACTTCGGAGATGGTTTTGCCAGAGCATTTGATATTACATTTACCGATAAGAACAATCAGAAGGTTTTCCCGCATCAAACCTCATGGGGTGTGTCTACCCGTCTGATCGGCGGCATCATTATGACACACGGCGATAATAACGGCTTGGTATTGCCTCCGAAGGTTGCGCCTGTACAGGTAGTTGTATTGCCGGTTGCACAGCATAAGCCTGGTGTGTTGGATGCTGCTTATGCATTAAAGGACCGTTTGGTTAAGGCGGGTTTGCGCGTAATGGTCGATGACTCGGACAATTCTATGGGTTGGAAATGTGCAGAGTACGAAATGAAGGGTGTTCCTCTGCGTGTTGAGTGCGGCCCACGCGATCTGGAAAATGGACAGTGTGTTCTGGTTCGTCGTAATGACGGTGAAAAGACTGTTGTCAGCTTGGCTGATTTAGAGTCTGCTGTTATCGAGCAGCTGGAGCTGGTTCATAAGGGCATGTATGAGAAAGCGAAAAAGAACCTTGAGGATCATATCTATGCAGCAACATCACTTGAGGAAGCAAAGAAACTGCAAGAGGAAAACGGCGGTTTTGTTAAGACAATGTGGTGCGGAGATCTGTCTTGCGAGTTAAAAATGAAAGAGCAGGCCGGAATGTCTTCCAGATGCATGCCGTTTAAGCAGGAAAAATTGGCTGATACCTGTCCCGTTTGCGGAAAGCCAGCAAAAACGATGATCTATTGGGGAATAGCTTATTAATCAAAACCCCTCACTGCCGTAATGGTAGTGAGGGGTTTATGTTATTTAGCGAGCCATTGGCAGAAGCTTATTAACGATCACATCAAAAAGGATATCTAACTCTTCCTGCACGGTGTCGCGACTGATCGATATGCGGAAGGAACTGTCAATGATTTCAGGCGCTAAATGCATTGCGGTTAATGTATGACTGCGGTGCCCTTTTGCACAGGCAGAGCCTGCAGACACACATATGCCTGCGTCTTGTAATATGTTAATGCTGTTTTGTGTTGGGACGCCTGTAACGGAAACTGATAAAATGTGGGGTGCTTCATGAGAACCGTTAACGGTAACACCGTTAAGTTTACATAATTTTTCCGACAAACGGTCGATCAGTGCTTTTTCCCGAGCAATATCCTGTGCCAGAGTCGGGAAAAGCGTGTCGCAGGCGGCGGCAAAACCGGAAATAGCCGGTGTTGCTTCTGTGCCGTTTCGCAAGCCGTTTTCTTGACCGCCGCCGTATAAAAGCGGAGGGAAGGAGGAGAGTCTTGGCGCGATATAAAGAGCTCCGGCACCTTTCGGTCCGTGTATTTTATGAGAGGAAACGCTGATGAGATCAGCACCGAGCGATTTAGCCTGAAAGGGAATTTTAAAAAAACCTTGCACTGCATCTGTGTGAAATACTGCGTCGGGACAGATCCGGTGCGTGAGCTTTGCCATTTCACTGATAGGCATAACTGCACCGGTTTCGTTGTTGACCATCATGATCGAGACGAGGATTGTTTCTTTTCGCAGGGCTTCCTTAAGTGCATCTGCCGTGATTTTACCCTGCGCGTCAGGTTGCAGATATGTTACCTGGTAACCAAGTGCTTCCATTTGCTTAAGAGTATTGAGTACGGCGGGATGTTCAATAGCGGTTGATACGATATGGTTGCCGCGTTTGCCAAAGCGCTTGACTGTGCCGTAAATGGCCCAGTTATCCGATTCTGTACCGCCGGAAGTAAAGAAGACCCTGCTCAAATCAGCGCCCATTGCGCGCGCGACCTTATTTCGTGCTGAGCGAAGCGCGTGCGCTGCATCAATGCCAAATTGATACAGGGAGCTTGGATTTGCCCAGTTTTTTGTTAATGCGTCCGTTACTGCATTTACGGCTGCTTCGCAAGGCTTTGTAGTTGCAGAGTTATCCAAATATATCATATGCAGTTATCCTTATTCCTTATTTTCCAACACAAAAGCGCTCGAAGATCCGTGCGGTAATATCTTCGCGAACGGTAGAGCCGGTAACCTCACCCATTGCAGACATTGCTTCTTCTACATCTGTGAGCACTGCATCCGGCGTTAAGCCTAAGGCAAGTCCTTGTAGGGAAGAGGTAAGTGCTTCATGTGCGCGCTTGATCGCATGGTATTGTCTTGGATTTGTTAAAATAGAACCGTCGCAGGGGATCGTCGATGCGAACATTTTATTTACAGCAGAAGTAAGTGGCGCTAATCCGTTGCCGGTTTTTGTGGAAAACGAAAGGACGGTGTCAAACGGAAGAGTGTCGGGATTGACCGTTTGCGCAAGGTCGGATTTATTGATCAGGGCAATCACTTTTTTTGCCGTCAGACAGATATCAATCACATCCTTGTCCTCCTGTGTAAGCGGTTGCGAACCGTCGCAGATGAACAGTACAAGATCTGCATTCGTTATCGCTGACTTAGAGCGCTGTACACCAAGTGCTTCTATGCGGTCGTCTGTTTGACGGATTCCTGCGGTATCAATTAGTTTAAGTCGGGTCGAGCCAAGCATGACGGATTCTTCTACAGTGTCGCGTGTTGTGCCTGCAACATCTGTAACGATGACACGCTCATAGCCGGTCAAAAGATTCAACAGACTTGACTTTCCGACGTTGGGCTTGCCGGCAATTACGACCGAAACACCTTTTGTTAGAATTTTTCCCTGTCCGTATGTTTGCAGAATGCTTTGCAGCACCTGTATGTTCGAACGAATGGTTTTTTCGTAAGAAGAAAGACCAAAATCAGCAATATCCTCGTCCGGATAGTCTAAAACGGCATGAAAATGGCTGCATATATCAGTAAGATCATCATACACAGGCGCAAGCTTTCTCTGAAGTACACCGCCGACCTGACCGGCAGCATTTGCGGCGGCATCTGCTGTGTCGGCTTCAATCAGATCAATAACAGCTTCAGCCTGCGTAAGCAGCAGTTTGCCGTTTAAGAAGGCGCGTTTAGTAAATTCTCCTCGTTTGGCGGGCTCAGCGCCAGCGGCATAAAGTGCATCGAGTCCGGCAGATAAGACGGCAGGGGAACCATGACAGTGGATTTCTACCGTATCTTCACCGGTGTAGCTGTGGGGTGCACGGCAATAAACAGCCATACATTGATCGATAACGCGCTCGTATTTATCTTTTAGTGTGCCCATTATCATTTTTCGAGGCGTCATTTCCGATAAAAGATGACCGTTGTTTGGTGTAAAAACTTTGTCGGCGACTTGGGCACAACCGTCTCCGGTTAGCCGTAAGATACCAATCGCGCTGATTTGTGTGCCGGTGGAAAGCGCGGCAATTACATGCGACATAGGGAATCCTCCCTTTATTAATATTGTATACAGTATAACACTTAAAAAAGAGGA
>JAZNNK010000076.1:0-3477 GCA_045580205.1 Faecousia sp. | reverse complement strand
CGGATCATGCTGTGAGCTTCTTAAACCGCACAATCCATATTGTACCAGATATCTGCGGTCATATATTGCTGTCGCCTTATCGCCCACCATCGTACTGCACTTCTCATATGCATTATTTTGGAGGAACGAAGCGCTACTGCCCGGTATTCCGGGAACCCTATATGACGGATCACGAATGGTCACAGTTTTATTTCTTAAGCGGTGTGGAATGGTATAATCTGCTATCCCCTTTGCAGAGGGATTGCCTGAAAGGGCGTATATTGCCCCCAAACATCACACTTACGCCTATGCCTAACGGCGGCTATTCGGTAGCTGTGAAGAAAAGTATTGTACAGATGCAGCTTTCAGATTTGTACACAGTAAAACAATTTTTGTATCCGATTCTTTATCCGGGTGGACTCGAAATACCGATAAACTACTTGCTGGATCCGTCTGCTATAAGCTATATCGTGAAGCCTAGGTGCCAATGGGAGAATATACCGGTCTTTGAGCACGAAGCAGAAGTTTTTTTCGATAAAATTGTCCTCAGCTATCAACCTGAAGAAACTAAATAGCACAGGGGCCTAAATTGCACAGGGGACGGTTCTTTGTGTTGGTACAGAGCCCTGCTGTTGCGACAATAAAAGCGGGGATGCTGATTATATAAGCGTAGGAGCAATGTATGGATAGTGTAGATAATTTATGTGAATTGTTGATTTATTGTTTCAACGAAGGCCTGTCCCCCACGAATATTATTGATTGGAAAAGGCTTTTGGAGTTAGCCGACAGTGACTCGTTAGAGGTGCGTGTATGTTTAGCTAAAGCATTGGTAAATCAACCAGTCGATAGTAATACAGTAGAGCTATTGGTAAAGCTAACAAAAGACCCTTCCCCAAATGTTCGCGTAGAGGCTGTGGATACCCTTGGTGCATTTCCTACCAAAGCAAGTTATGATAGATTGTGTGTCTGCTTGAATGACTCTGATCAGTTAGTTCGCGCGTATGCATCCTTTGGCGTTGCGGTTGTTGGGAAAGAAATTTCTCCCCAATCTGCGTTGAAGGTGTTGCAAGAAAAGGAATACGCTGAAAGTAATAAACGGGTGATGGTCAATATATATGAAGGATTGTACATTTTAGGAAGCGCGGACGCATTGAGAAAATTGATCGAGTTGTTTAATTCTGAAGATTATCGAGTTAAATGTGCGGTTCTTCATGCGATGTGTGAGATACTCAACCCGGAAAACAAAACCAGTATCTGTGATTTTCTCCAGTCATTTGATTTATCAGCATTCCCTGTTGCGGTATCTGCAAGCGCCGAATTATTGATGGAAATGTGCGCAGGCAGATGAGTATCTTGTTTATGACAAACAGGAGATGTAGCACATAGCACAGGGGATAGCACAGGGGATAGCACAGGGGACGGTTAATGCGAAAATAACACATCCCCAACTCGGAAGCTGTTGGTAAAAAAGGGCGCAAAAAGCCAGCTCTGACTGACAGAGCAAAAAACAATATGATATTAAGGCGTTACTGGTGCATCAATGCCGGCGGCTGGTACATCTGGTTTCTGCTTAGCAGCAGATAAATCAGCCTCAGAAGTTTTCTTGCAATTGCAATGATGGCCTTCTTTTCTCCAAGCTTGTGTTTATGCGCCCAATACCAAGTCCGAAACGGAGAATTACGCACACTTACAGCTGCCCATGCACATTGGCACAATATCTCTTTCACATAGCTGTTTCCGTGATTGGTTTTTCTAGATTTTATCTTTCCGGCACTCTCGTCATTTCTCGGCACAGTCCCAGACCAGGAACAAAGTTTTTCTGAAGATGCAAAATGCTCTTGCGGAACCTCGCTGATCTCTGCTATAATCTCCATAGCGGATTCCTCATCGAAGCCGGGTATGGAGTCGATGATCGCAATTTGTTCTTGGAATGGTTGGGACAGAAGGCGCATATCCTTGAGGATACTGGTAATATCCTCCTGGGCGGAATCCAGTTTGTGGAGCAGTTGCTTGAGCAGGCGGCGCTCTGCAGGAGTCATGTTGCCGCAGACGGCTGCCGAGATATCCTGAGTGGGGCGGCGAAGTCTGCGGCAATTTTTCTCCACATCCTCCGTTGTCAGCACTCCGGTATCAAGCAAAATGTCCAGCAGCTTTCTTCCGGTTACGCAGAGGATATCTTTCATAACCGACGAAAACTTAAAGCCGTGAGCCTGCAAGAATTTCTCCAGGCGATTAACATAACGGCACCGCTCCTGAACAAAGGTTCGGTGCAGACGGGCGCACTCTCTTAGATCCCGTATTGGCATAGAAGGGACAAAGCTCTTTTCCAACAACCCATGCCGCAAGAGTGTAGCGATCCACTCAGCATCTTGGACATCCGTTTTGCGTCCCGGAAGGTTACGCATATGCCGAGCATTAACAACCCATATCCGTTCGATGTACTTGGATTCTGTTTCCAGGGCTTGGTAGATTGGCTTCCAGTAGACACCGGTACTCTCCATTGCTACTGTGTAGCAGTCATTTTCTCCAAGCCAATCCATAAGCCGCCTGAGTTCCGGCTTTGCCGTTCCAAAGGATTGACGAATAATTTCCGGCTCTGCGTCAAGACCACGGAGAATACACGCTTCAATGACCTCCTTGTGGATATCCAGTCCACAACCGCAATACAATAATGCTTCCATAAACACCTCCGCAAAATATTGATACGGAGTTGGCTGCTTGAATAAAAGTGAAGTTTAATGCCCGCACTCGAAGTGCAATTCCGCGTACTCGAAAGCAGCCTTAGTCACGTTCTAAAGGCGCACTCTGGGGCGGCAAACCGTCCCTCGACTTTGCTCCGCAGTACCAGTATAGCATATTTTCATCCATTTTGCGCGCGGCTCAGCGGCATCGGGCGTTCTGTGTGTTGGTACGGAGCCGTCCTGTTGCGACAATATAAGCGGCGATGCAATATGTCGAAACAAGCCCGAAGGCGGAAGCAGGAAAAGCCTGAATCGCAGAACCGGCCTCTGTGACAAACCGCAGTACCGGATACCGAAAACTATAGTTACAGCAATAAAGGAGAGAACTATGCAAAGCAATGCTGAGAAGTACATTATCATATGGATCGTGATGCTTACGTTTTTAGGTTTTGTAAGCAAAATCTATCTGGTACTTTTTGAAGCGATCAACAGATATTCCGCTGCGTATGTTTTCAGCGGTTTCTACTGGGTCATGCTAACGATCATACTGGTAGTATTTACTCCGTCATTATTCTACATTCTAAGCGTATCAAGGAAAGAAAATAACAAAAAGGTTCGTTGCATAGCGTGGATACTCATGGTTGTGCCGATAGCATTTTTAGCAGCAACTGTGTATTATTTATTCCAATAATCTGGGTGAAGACAGAATGCAGAACCGCTATTGTGCGTAGCACAGGGGACGGTTCTGTGTGTTGGTACAGAGCCGCCCTGTTGCGACAATAAAAGCGGCGATGCAATATGTCGAGACAAGCCCGAA
>JAZNNK010000075.1:0-6885 GCA_045580205.1 Faecousia sp. | reverse complement strand
TATAATAAGAAGGCCAATAGACACTTCCTGAAGATGTATATTGCAGTTTTTTTGACATCGCATCCGGATAGATCACCGTACCGGTACGATAAGACTCCATCATTGCAATCGCTGTGGTTGCGCATCCAATCTTTGCCATCGTTTTACCAGACGAACCGATCTGAACATTTGCCCAGCGGGTATCTGTCTGCTTAAAGCTCGGAACGCCTAAAGAAACAGAAGCATAGGACTCTTTTGCTGCTACAGATAAATATTGTCCGCTTACATAACCGACCTTTGTTCCATGATAAAGAATCCTGTACCAACCGGCAGATGTGGAAAGAACAAGGATGACTTCTCCTTTATTCAAGCTTCCGATTCTCGGATATGATGTTCCCGGACCGCTTCGAACATTTAAACTGCTTGACCTTGTCGTAACAGTTGCCGCAGTAAATGAAACCTCTAAAATATAATCCGCATGACAATAACCGTACTTACCTGCGGCATATTCAACCTTCCACCACGAGCCGGACTTGGAAATGAGCGTCACATAAGCTCCCTTACTCAGCGATGAAATGACGGATGCATTTGTTGTGGCAGATGAACGGACATTCAGACTTCCCTGTTTTGTGGAAACCAGACCCGCTACCGAAGTCAATGTTGCCGCTTGTGTTCGAATCGGAGAAATCAAAAAGCCTACAATCAATACAGCCGATAACAAAAAAGAAATCGTTCTCTTCATTTTTCACCTCATTTGTTATATTTCGCATATATGCAAGAAAATTATAACATAATCAGTCTTATATGAGAACACTCCAAATCCTGTCAAAAAAAGATCGGCAGGGAATTCCCTGCCGATATACCTATTACAGATATGTAACAAGCTCCCGCATATCTTTTCTCTTTTTTATGCGCAGTGTATCTGCTTCATCCGGATATCCAAGGGTGATCACAAGTCGCACAGGCGCATCCAGAGAACAAATCCGGCGAATCTGTGTATCATCCAGCCAGCCAAGAATACAAGTGCCAAGACCCTGCGCTGCCGCCTCTGCCGTCAAATATGCTGCTGCAATACCAATATCGATCGACCGGTAATCATTCTTTTTAAGCTTTGCGCCCAATGCGGCGCTTTTGACATACGGCATCTCTGACAGAACAATGACAATCGGTGCTTCAAGCGCAAACCGATTCATTCCCATATCCGTTGTTGCCTTTTCTACCTGCTTAGCCATATCCCCCGTACAAACCGTTATGTGGTACGGCTGACCGTTGCACGCCGAGGGGGCAAGACGAACCGCTTCAAGAATTGCCGAGAGTTTTTCTTCCTCAACCACACGCGTACTGTCATAATGGCGGCAGGACTGCCGGTTTCTTGCAATTTCTAAAAAATCCATAGTATGTTCTCCCTCATATCAAAATTATCCATATTAAAAACGCCCCGGTGATCATACATGCATGCAGACACACCGAGGCTATTTTTGGCGGAGAGTGTGAGATTCGAACTCACGGTGGGTTTCCCCATCACCAGTTTTCAAGACTGGCTCCTTAAACCGCTCGGACAACTCTCCATTGGGGTACACTATATCACTTTACAGGCAAAAAGTCAAGCCGATACGTGTCAATCGATCCACTTTTTAGATCTGGATCAGCAGTAGATGGAACTTGTACTTTTCGCTTGACAAACCGCGCGTGCTATGCTAAAATGACTTGGCAATTGCATAATATTTCTATTGATTCGGAGTGATACCCAAGAGGCCGAAGGGGCTCCCCTGCTAAGGGAGTAGGTGGTCAAAAGCCACGCGAGGGTTCAAATCCCTCTCACTCCGCCAAAAATAAGACCACCTGTTAGGTGGTCTTATTTTTGGCATGTAAGGGATTTGAGCGATCCAAGCACAACAAAAACCGCATACAATATTCTTGCCATCTCAGATATAAGCCATTATAATATTTATATTCCGTAGCAAGGGAGGCTTGAATAATGCCAAGAACGATCCTTTTTGATTTAGATGGTACACTGACCGATTCCGGAGAGGGAATCATCAAATCTGCAGCTTTTGCACTAAGGCAATTTGGTATTGACGTCCGCGATGCTGATGAAATGCGTGTTTTTGTTGGTCCCCCCCTGCACGAGACCTTTGTAAAATTTGGCATCGCTGATGAGCAGGCAGATGTGGCAGTTGAAGCATATAGAAGCCGCTATAATACGATTGGCAAATTTGAAAACAAACCTTATCCGGGCATTTACGAATTACTGCAACGTTTAATAGATAGAGGACATCGACTATTTGTTGCAACCTCAAAGCCCGAAATGCTTTCATTGGAAATCATGAACAAATTTGACCTGACAAAATATTTTCATCGTGTCTGTGGCGCATCCCTGGACAGAAGCCGCAGCACAAAAGAAGATGTGATTGCCTATCTGATAAAAGAAATTGGCTATTCTGCAGATATGATCATGGTAGGCGATACCGCTTACGACGTGATCGGCGCTGCAGCACACAACATCCCAGCAATCGGTGTTTCCTGGGGATACGGAAAGATTGATGATATGTTATCTGCAGGTGCTCTTGCAATCGCAAATACAACAGATGAACTTTTATCGTTTTTGGATATCTAATAAATTTAGGGGTGCTTTTAAAGCACCCCTGTTTTTATCCGGCGATCACATTTGTTAAGTAAAGCATAACTGGCACAATCAAAGAAAACACGCTGATCAGCCAGGGATATAAAATTTCTCGCGTCTTAAAAATTAAATAAATGCAAAATGCAGTCAGCATCAGTGGTCCGATCACCGCAAATCCGCGCCAAAGCATAAATGCATACTCACCTGACAGCTGAATACCAACCCCAACCATTCTTGGCATACTGACTAAATTAAAAATCGCGATAATAACTGCCGCTACTGCCACCAGCGCCGATAGCAGTATCCGTCTGAGTCTGTATGCGCACTTACACAAAGCGCAAATATTTTCCCATATATTGGTATACGATGCGTGAACGTTGCCAGCAAAACGGTTCGATCTTTTGCGGCATCTTCTTTTTCTATACAGATTACCAGTCGGGTTCATATGCCACCTCCACTTGTATTTTTACTATAACATATTTCCTAAAAATGTGCAAGGCAATTAAAATAATGCACGCAGGTGCGAATCAGTCCAATTTATAGTACTGCAAGCAGTGTATTGTTAGAGTATCAAAACAACGAGGAGGAAATTAAATGAAAGCTGCTGTTTGCAAACCCGTTCACGCCACACAAGCTCACATCCCCTACCCGAACGCTGCTGACCGAAAATACTTCCTTAATAAGGCCGTTGATCTTATGCTGATCATTGCCTGCGGCGCAGGTATGGCTGCCGTTCTTCTTTTTTTGCTGACAATTGCATAACGGCTATCCTATGTCCGCCTGTCTTATTATTTGGCAGGCGGATATTTTTCCATCGTCAGCCTGTATAACACCTGCTGTCGCATTTTCGCTGCCGCAGCTTCCCGGATTCAGCACCCACATCCCATCAGACTCTCTATGACAATCGATAATATGCGTATGCCCATACAGTACTGCATCTGCGCATAGCTTTCTTGCCTCTGCAAGCAGCGAATATGTCGTCTGCTTTACATGATAACAATGACCGTGTGTCATAAATAATTTTATACCGCATACGGAATAACAAAGCATCTGCTGTGCAGATACAGGACAACGATACCGATCACAGTTTCCCGGAACCTGGTGAAATGGAATGTAAGGATTTTCCAGCGCAATGATCTGTCCGTCCTCATAGTGATCACCTAAATGAACAATTGCATCCGGCTTGACCGCCTGAATACATTTTCTCATAAAAGTCAGCTGCGTGTGGGAATCCGAAAAAACTAAAATTTTCATAGTTCACCAACAGTCCTTCATCTGCATATAGTAATACTGATCAGTCTGTATATATAGTGGCGTGATCAGTCTAATACATGCCTCATTATAGCAGGCATTTCGACAGGAGGCAATCAAATGCTGAAAAATTCAGACGAATTTTCTGTGCAGGAAGCAATGCGACTGGCAAAAAGCTCCGCAGGTCAGCAACTTATTAATTATCTGCAAAACGCTGACGGCGAAGCAATGAAAAAAGCTATGGATGAAGCCGCCTCAGGAAATTTCGGACAGGCAAAGCAAACAATGTCCACCCTGTTATCTTCTCCGGAGGTGCAAAAACTAATTAAACAGCTGGGAGGATAAGTCTATGGATGACATGGAAAGCAAAATGAATGCGATCCTTTCTGACCCAGATATGATGCAAAAAATCATGTCGATGGCACAGTCTCTTGGTCAGTCCTCACCTGCACCTGATCATCAGGAGAGTACACCGACTATTGCAAAAGAGCCGCAGATGCAGCTTCCTGCATCCTTCCCGGACATCGATATATCAATGATCCAACGACTTTCCGGTTTTGCAAAACAAACCGGTGTAGACAAAAACCAACAAACGCTTCTGCGTGCGCTTGGGCCATATTTAAGTCATGAACGCGTTAATAAACTGGAAAAAGCAATGCGTGCCGCGAAAATGGCTAACTTAGCTTCCACGTTTCTAAATTCCCAAATGTTTCAATCCTTCTTAGGCAGGTGATTCTTTTGTATAACCGTTATATCCCGCAGCCCGACGGCTCGTTTCGAAGAAACCGTATGCAAGAGAATCTAAACAGCCAGCATAACAGAAGCATCCCGAAAAACAACGGGCCATTTATACCTGTTACGGATGATCACTCCTCAGAGAACACCGAAGCAACGCAGACTCCCTCCCCCTCGCCAAGCAGACACGACGGCAGCATCCGTTCGTTCTTCCGTCAGCTGTTTCCAAAAGGCTTAGATACGGGAGACCTGCTGATCATACTGCTTCTTCTGCTTATGGCAGGCGATAATACAGAAGATCAAAACACCGCCATGCTGACACTTGCCTTATATCTTTTTATGTGATAGATTTCTATGCAGACACCTGCCGGACGGGAGGTGTCTTTTCCTTTATAAAAATAACGGAGATACACAAAGCATCTCCGTTATATATCAAATTGGTTTAGAAAATCACTTGGCAACAAAGCCCACTTTTTTATAGACCTTACGCAGTGTTTTCTCGGCAACATAGGCTGCCTTTTCTGCGCCGTTGCGATAAACACTCTCTAAATATGCCTTATCTTTAACGATTCGGCTCGCCTCTTCGCGGATCGGCCGCAGCATTTCAACAACAGCCTCCCCAACCTTTGGCTTAAATGCACCGTAACCCTGACCGGCAAACTCTATTTCTATCTGATCAAAGGTCCTTCCGGTACAGGCAGAGTAAATCGTCATCAAGTTTGATACGCCCGGCTTATTCTCTTTATCGTACCGTACACAATTTTCCGTATCGGAATCCGTAATAGCACGCTTAAATTGCCGCATAATTGTTTCCGGAGAATCCATAACAAGCACACGGCCTGTATCCTCATCCTCCGACTTCGACATTTTAGCAGTTGGATTCGTAAGGCTCATGATCCGCGCACCGACCTTCGGCACAAACGGCTCGGGAATCTTAAATACATCCCCATAGATACCGTTAAACCTGCGGGCAATCGTATGACAAAGCTCCACATGCTGCTTCTGATCCTCTCCGACAGGTACCAGATCCGGCTGATACAGCAAGATATCTCCCGCCATCAAGCTGGGATAAGTAAACAATCCGCCATTAATATTATCTGCATTTTTGGCCGACTTGTCTTTAAACTGCGTCATTCGGCTCAGCTCACCAAACATGGAATAACAATCAAGCACCCAACCAAGCTCTGCATGCTGATGCACATGGCTCTGAATAAACAACGTATTCTTCTCCGGATCAAGTCCGCAGGCAATATATTGCGCGAGCTGCTCAAGTGTCCTGCGACGCAGATCTGCAGGATTCTGGCGCACAGTGATCGCGTGAAGATCCGCCATAAAATAAAAACAATCGTACTCGTCAGCGCGCTCTGCCCAGTTCTTTATCGCTCCTAAATAAGAACCAAGGGTAAGATCTCCGGAAGGCTTAATACCGGATAGCATTCTTTTCTTTGCTACAATAACTTCTTCCATGACTATCTCCTGTTTTGTTCATTGTTTGTATTTTACCACACACACCGGAAAAACGCAATGGAAAATTGACTTTGCATTTGTAAGATGATATAGTAATGAAAGAAATTACAAAAGAGGTATATACTTATGGATTATAAAGCTCTCTCCGAACTGCTTTTCCCGAATATAACCGAAACACCTGATGAGGTTCAGGCTCGATTCCCCCGCCGAAACCTTCCGGAAGGTGCCGTTGTAACGCGCATGGCGCCCTCTCCGACAGGCTTTGTCCATTTAGGCAATCTGGTGCAGGGTATGATCTCTGAGCGCATGGCGCATCAGAGTGGCGGCGTGCTGTTTCTCCGCGTGGAAGACACCGATGCAAAGCGTGAAGTTCCCGGAGCCGTTGAGATCCTGATCGATACATTAAAGCACTACAACATCCTTTTTGATGAAGGTGCCACGCATAGCGGTGATAACGGCCTGTACGGTCCGTATCGCCAACGTCAGCGCGCTTCTATCTATCATGTGTACGCAAAAAAGCTTTTGTGCGAAGGAAAAGCCTATCCTTGCTTCTGCACAGAGCAGGAACTTGCCGATATTCGACAAAAACAGGAAGCCGGCAAGGAAACTACCGGTTATTACGGTCCGTACGCGATCTGGCGGGATCGTTCCATCGAAGATATAAAGGCGCAGTTATCTGCCGGCGCGCCCTGGGTGCTCCGCTTCCGCTCTGACGGAAATGTGGATAATCAATTTAAATTTGACGACCTCGTTAAAGGAAAGCTGACAATTACTGAAAACAATATTGACCATGTGCTTCTTAAATCTGACGGCATCCCCACCTATCACTT
>JAZNNK010000074.1:0-9886 GCA_045580205.1 Faecousia sp. | reverse complement strand
ATTTCTTTAAGCAAAGCAACGGTCAGGAATATCCGTCAGAATTTGTTTTGGGCCTTTTTTTATAACAGTCTCGGAATACCGATTGCGGCAGGCCTTTTGTACCCTGCATTCGGCGTGCGGCTTAGTCCAATGCTTGGTGCTTTTGCGATGAGTTTTAGCTCGCTGTTTGTTGTGTCCAATGCGCTTCGTTTGCAATTATTTGGAGTGCGGCATAAAAAAGCCAATAAATTATCGGACGATCAGGGAAGGAAGAAAAATATGGAATTTACAATTACAGTTGAAGGTATGATGTGCACACATTGTAAAGCCCGCGTGGAAGAAGTCTGCAAAGCACTTCCCGGGGTTATTGATGCTGTTGTTGATTTGCAGGAAAAAACTGTTACTGTATCCGGTTCAATCGCCTTAGTTCAGATTAAGACGGCAATTTCAAATGCAGGTTATAAGGTCGTAGAGTAATTCTAATTGTCCAAAATATTAGACATAATGCATGATAATCTGTTATTACCAAACTAAAGGAGTGATAACAGTGTACTCTATGCGTTATGTGCAGGGACATATTCAGGTATATGATCATATGGGGCAATTCCTGTTTTCAGCGGATAATGAGCAGGAGGTCAGAGAGGAATTAAGAGAATATGCGGAATGTGCGTCTTGATTTATGTTATGATGGAACAAGATACAGAGGCTGGCAGAGGCTTCCTAATACGGATAATACAATCCAGGCGAAATTGGAAACAGCTCTTTCCAGAATACTTCAGGAGCAGATCCGGTTGAACGGAAGCGGTCGTACAGATGCGGGCACACATGCAAGAATGCAGGTGGCGAATTTTCACTGTGGGAGCAATATGTCCTGCGAAGCGATTTTGTCCGATTTGAGAAGGTATCTGCCGGAGGATATAGGCATATACTCTTGCAGAGATGTATCAGAGCGTTTCCATGCAAGGCTGAATGCCAAAAGGAAGAAATATTGTTATCGGCTTTGGAACAGCGGAAAGCCTTGCGTATTTGAAAGAAGGTTTGTATATACGCGGCAATGTGAGCCGGATATTGACTGTATGCAACGAGCCGCATCGATGTTTTTGGGTACACATGATTTTTCTGCGTTTTGCGCCAATAAGAAGATGACAAAAAGCACAGTAAGGACGATTTATTCATTTGAGGTTATAAAAAAAGAGGATGAAATCTGTTTTGTGGTTGAGGGGAACGGCTTTTTGCAACACATGGTTCGCATTATGGTAGGAACTGTGTTGGAGGTTGGGCTTGGAGAACGTTCTGCGGATTCTATTTCAATCCTCTTTGGTGAGAAAAGGCAGGATGCCGGACAAACACTTCCCGCCTGCGGCCTGTGTTTGATGGAGGTTTTATATTGAATATTCAAATTTTCGGAAAGAACAAGTGCTTTGATACAAAAAAGGCGGAGCGGTATTTTAAAGAACGAGGGATTAAAGTTCAATATATTGATCTTTCACGGCAAGGAGTATCTCCCAGAGAATTTGATGTAATCCTGCGGGGTGCGGGCGGAATTGATCAACTGATCGATTGGGATGGTAAATCCGAAATTGTTACACTTATGAAATATATGGATGATACAAGGGCGAAAGAGGATAAGGTGTTTGATACCCCTGTTCTGATGCGAACACCCGTTGTTAGAAACGGTAAACAAATTACGGTAGGTTATAGACCGGATGTGTGGTCCGAATGGGAATAGTACAAAAGCAGTCTCTGAGAAAGAGGCTGCTTTTTATGTTATTATATGAGAATTTATATAGAAATATCTTGCTTTATTTCAGGAAAAATGATATCCTAAGGAGGTCCTATGAACAAAATTATAGATGCGGCCAATCAGATGGTGTGGGGCATGCCTGCGTTGGTGCTTGTGCTTGGTGTCGGTTTGTTTCTGAGTATCCGTACGGGTTTCGCGCAGCTTACGTTGTTCCCAAGAGCGCTTAAGGTCTTTGCACAGCGGTTTGTACGACGCAAAGATAAAACCGATGGCGTATCACCATATCAGGCGTTATGCACCGCTCTGGCGGCTACAGTTGGTACAGGCAATCTTGCCGGCGTTGCCGGTGCGATTGCGATTGGCGGACCGGGTTCTATTTTTTGGATGTGGATTTGTGCATTTTTAGGAATGGCAACCAAGTATGCTGAGGCTACATTGGCAGTGCGGTATCGCGTTAAAAATGAAGCCGGAGAGTATGTCGGCGGGCCAATGTATATCATAGACACAGGACTTGGCCATAAATGGAAATGGCTTAGCGGTATTTATTGTTTTTTTGGAGTAGTCGCTGCATTTGGAGTCGGGAACGCAACGCAGGTCAATACCGTGATTGGCGGAATCAATAGTGTAATTGGCGCATTTGGCGGTCAGTCGTCAGGGGGTATTGATCTTGTACTTGGTGTTTTGCTGGCGGCTTTGATCGCGGCAATGTTACTTGGTGGAGCAAAACGAATTGGTTTAATTGCTGAAAGGCTTGTACCTTTTGCATCTATTGCATATCTTGCGCTTGGTATGGGTGTGTTGCTGCTACGTGCATCTGCGATTCCAGATGCATTGGAAGCAATTATTCGTGGCGCTTTTCAGCCTTGGGCTGTAACGGGAGGTGTCCTTGGATCAGCTTTTCAAGCACTTCGCGTAGGCGCGTCCAGAGGTGTTTTTACGAATGAAGCCGGAATGGGAACAGCCTCGATTGCACACGCAGCTGCACAGGTTGAACACCCGGCTGAACAGGGCTTGATGGGTATTATTGAGGTTTTTCTCGATACTATTGTGATATGTACAATGACAGCGCTTGTAATTCTATGCAGCGGAATTTCTGTTGATTATAGCGTAGATGCAGGTGTATCGCTTACATCGGAGGCATTTTCTCAAATTTACGGAGATTGGGTGCGCATCCCGATCGCACTGGCGTTGTGCTGTTTTGCGATCGCGACTGTGCTTGGATGGGGTCTATATGGTGCGCGTTGTGCGCAATATTTATTTGGCGATTCTGCATGGAAGCCATTTGTGTTTCTGCAGACAATAACTGTCATTATAGGTGCGGTATTACGTACGGAAACTGTTTGGAAATTATCAGAAATAGTCAATGGAATGATGGCGATTCCCAATCTGATTGCCCTTGCATGCTTGACGCCCGAAGCAAGACGATTAACAAAAGATTATATAAAATTTTACCATAAGCAACATACAACCGGAGGCACATATGAAAATTTCAATCAACGCAAATCGTTGCGAACCGTCGCCGATGCGAAAATTTCATCCGTTAGCCGTTCAGGCAGAGAAGGCGGGGAAACAGATCTATCATCTGAATATCGGTCAGCCTGATCTTCAGACGCCGCAAGCATATTATGACGCAGTCAGAGATTTTGACGCTTATACGCTGGAGTATGCTGCATCTCCCGGTTCGCCGATTCTGATTGATGCAATTCGATCCTATTATGCCAGGCTTGGTGTGGATCTTGATCCGCATGATGTGTTTGTTACTACCGGCGGCAGTGAGGCGCTGCTCTTTACCTGCTTGAGCATTTTGGATCCTTATACTGAAGTGATTATTCCTGAACCGTATTATCCGAATTATACGACCTTTGTTCATGCGGCCGGAGGTGTTATCCGTGCATTACCCACATGTCCGGAAGAGGGATATCACTATGCAGACCGTAAGAAGATTGAAAGCCTTATTACAAAGAATACGCGCGCGATTCTGGTTACAAATCCCGGAAATCCAACAGGCGTGGTTCTGAGTAATGAGGAGATGCGAATGCTGGCGGATATTGCCAAGAAGTATGATCTGTATCTGATTTGTGATGAAGTGTACAGAGAATTCTGTTATGATGATAAGTTTGGCGTTCCTACGATGGCGAGATTCTCAGATATTGACGACAATCTCGTAATTATTGACTCCGTTTCCAAACGGTTTTCTGCTTGTGGCGCGCGCATAGGCTGTGTTGTAACAAAAAATAAAGACCTTCAGCAGGCAATTTTAAAGTTTTGTCAGTCGCGTCTTTCCGTAGCGACGATCGATCAGATAGGTGCGGCATCACTTTATTCTGTTGATCAGGAATTTTTTGCACGTTCTAAAGAAGAGTACCGTCGCCGCAGGGATGCAGTAGTTCATCATTTGCGTAATATTCCTGGCGTATTGGTCGAGGAACCTATGGGTGCATTCTATGTAATGGCCAGATTGCCGGTTGATGATGCGGATAAATTCCAGAGATGGTTATTGCAGGAATTTGATGATAACGGTGATACGGTTATGTTTGCCCCCGGAGCTCCGTTTTATGAAACACCGGGTAAAGGTGTTAACGAAGTCAGAATAGCCTATGTTCGAAATGTGGATGAATTAAACCGTGCGATGGAGCTTCTCGAAAAGGGAATCGCTCAATATCGCGCTGAGCAGATGGGTGTATAAATAATTGGAGCATCTCTTATGAGATGCTCCAAAAAAATTAGCAAGGAATCAGTTTTGCAACATTATTGTCTAAGATAATGTAATAGTATACAACGTCATCACCGGTCTGATAGCTTAAACGAAGCTCCGGCAAACTGCTTTGAATATCTGCCTCGAGCAGGATTGCTTTGTTGCTCGAAAGGCTTGAGGTGGCAAAGATCGTGTGCAGAGGCGTGTAACTTGCGCCATCTGCAGACCAGTGGCCTGTTTCAATTCGGATATTTCCAATAAATCCGTCTGTATATAAGAGCGTGTTATAGCTGTCCTTATCAATAACCAGCTCTGCAAATTGATCGTATTGTTTAGAATCGGTTGTATTATCAAACGATTTAGCTGCCATATTTCCGGAAAGAACATCGCGTTCATTAGGAAAATATGCGTCATCGATGATCCCGGCAAGCTGATTGTACGGGATTTCCGCAGAGATGATACCGGATGCGTATGGGGCGATTTCGTATGGTGGGAAGTAGAAGGTCAGACCTGTTTCTGTAAAGTACCAGTTATTAATAGCATTCAGCTTTTTTGAAAAATAATCATTTACAATGTCTTCAAAATCGTTGCGTAGATTTTTTTCGCCCTTTATAGCTTTAAGAGAAGAAACAACAAGCCGGAACAGATCGGATGAACAGTCTTCGCTTTTCAAAATATCCGTAAAATCCAGCGGATCACCGCTGATCAAATCGTAGTTGATTGCGATATAATTTGTATCAGGGCGTATTGATCCGATATAGCTTACATTGCTGCCAAAAAAGCTAAGCACACCTTGATCAATACGAGTAGGATCAAACGAGATCATACATAGATATGGATTCCAGTTTACAGAGCTTCTGTAGTCGGTTTTTGCCTGTAAATGGATACTGTCGGCGTCGATACGCGTCTGATCGATCCGATTTAAAAAATCAGTAATAACTTTGTCGGTTACATGAGGGTCTGGGTGGGTCATGGAGATGTTTTGATAAGTATATTTGAAGATCACAGTTCCGTCATCCGCTTTTGCAGGTACAGTTACAATTGGAACAGACACTGAAATCATTTGCGCTTGCGGCGCGACAATGCCGGTGTTTGAGTCATCCGAATCACCGTCTGTAGATTGGGAGGAGTTTGATGGGTTGCCTGGATTCCTGTCAGGTTTATTTGAGGATATTCCGCAACCCGTTATATTGATCAGCAGGAAAAAGGACAGAATAAATATTAAATATTTTTTCATTCTTATCGGCCTCCCGGACGAAATTTTTATCTTCTTATATTATAGCATATATTAGCACTATATGCAATGTAATTATCCAATTTTCGACAATGGGAAACCTTGACAACGACACCTTGCTGATGATAAAATAAATAAAACTAAATATCGCTGTGAACGGGAAGAGTAGTGGTTTGAATCCTTGCAGAGAGTCTGGGCCGTAGGCTGAAAGTCCGGATAGTGATGACCCGCGATCGTGCGCCCGGGAGCGAATTTTAATAAGTAATAAATAAGAGTGGAACCGCGAGTGTTATGCCCGCCTCTTGTGCCCAGGCGCGAGAGGCATTTTTTGATGATATGGAGGAAAACTTTATGTATCTTTATAATTCTCTGTCCAGAAAAAAAGAGTTGTTTACGCCTAATAATCCTGATGAGGTCAAGATGTACACCTGCGGACCGACGGTCTATCATTATGCGCATATAGGAAACCTACGCACATATATCATGGAGGATGTACTTGAAAAGTCTCTTCGTTATGTTGGTTATAATGTTAAGCGCGTTATGAATATTACAGATGTTGGCCATTTGGTTTCGGATTCGGATACGGGCGAAGATAAAATGCTTAAGGGTGCAAAGCGCGAAAACAAATCCGTTATGCAGATTGCGCAGTACTATACAGATGCTTTTTTTGCTGATTGTGAAAAATTGAACATTAAAAAGCCCGATATTATTCAGCCGGCGACCGGATGTATTGCAGAGTTCATTGAGATGGTTGTTGGCCTTATTGAAAAAGGGTTTGCCTATTTTGCGGGTGGAAATGTTTATTTTGATACTTCCAAGTTAGATAAATATTATGTTTTTAACGATCACGATGAAGAAGACCTTGCTGTCGGTGTCCGCGAGGGTGTCGAGGAGGATACGAATAAACGCAACAAGAATGATTTCGTGCTTTGGTTTACCAAATCGAAATTTGAGGATCAGGCATTAAAGTGGGATTCACCTTGGGGCGTTGGATATCCCGGCTGGCACATCGAATGTTCCGGCATATCTCTTAAATACTTTGGCGGTGATCTGGATATCCACTGTGGCGGTATCGATAATGCTTTCCCGCACCATACAAATGAGATTGCGCAGACGGAAAGTTTTATTGGACACAAATGGTGTAACTATTGGTTCCACGTGCATCATCTGAATACCGATACAGGTAAAATGTCTAAATCCAAGGGCGAATTTTTAACGGTAAGCCTATTAGAGCAAAAAGGCTATGATCCTATGGCGTATCGACTGTTCTGCCTGCAGAGCCACTACCGCAGAAATTTAGTATTCTCTTGGGAAAATCTTGATAATGCTGTTGTTGCATATGAAAAGCTGATAGCAAGAATCGCTGCGCTGAAGGCGGATGGAGATGTGGATCAGTCTGTTCTTGATTCGATGAAACAAAAATTTACAAGCGCACTGAATGCAGATCTGAATACATCACTGGCAGTTACTGCATTGTATGATGTGCTTAAAGAAAAAACAAATGATGCAACAAAGCTTGCTTCTTTAAAAGACTTTGATAAAGTTCTTTCCTTGAATTTACTTCAGGCGGCTGAGAAACTGCGCGCAGAAGAGAATAAACAGGATGCTGCTTCTGCCGATCCGGAGATTGATGCACTGGTAACTGCCCGTACTGAGGCGAAAAAGCAAAAAAATTATGCGGAGGCAGACAGGATCCGTGATGAATTAAAATCCAGAGGAATTGAGATCATCGATACACCTCAAGGTTCAAAGTGGAGAAGGGTATGAAACTTCTGATATTAGATGGCAATAGCGTAATAAACCGTGCCTATTTCGGTGTTAAACCGCTGACAACAAGGGATGGTCTGTTTACGCATGCTATTTACGGCTTTTTGAATATTCTCGAACGCATGCAGAAGGAAGAAAAGCCGGACGCAGTTTGTGTTGCCTTTGATCTTCATGGACCGACCTTCAGGCATAAGCAGTATGACCTGTATAAAGCCAACAGACATGGCATGCCGGATGAACTTGCACAGCAGATGCCGGTTATGAAGCAGGTGCTTGGCGCTATGAATATTCCTATCTATGAATGTCAGGGCTGGGAAGCAGATGATGTTATTGGTACGGTTGGTCGTGTTTGCAGTAATAATGACTGGGAATGCGTGATCGTTACGGGCGATCGGGACAGCCTGCAGCTGATCGATGATCATGTTCATGTTAAACTGGTAATATCAAGGCCCGGACAGACAAATGCCGTATTATATGACAGAAATACATTTATTGATGAGTATGGTTTTGAACCGAAAAAAATTATTGATCTTAAGGCGTTAATGGGTGATTCGTCAGATAATATTCCCGGTGTAGCGGGCGTTGGTCCAAAAACTGCAAAAGAGCTGCTTATAAAATTTGGTTCGTTGGATGGTGTCTATACAAATCTTGCGGATGAGTCTATCCGTCCAAAGCTGCGTGAAAAGCTGGAGGCGGGAAAGGATAATGCATATTTGTCTTATGAGCTTGCTACGATTCAAACAAATGCACCTATTGATTTTGCTCCCGAGGATGCTTTGCTTAAGGGTGTAAATCGTGGGGAATTGTATCGGCTTTTTACACGGTTGGAGTTTGTGCGTCTTATTGACAGATACGACCTGCATGGTGCAGAGCAGGAGGGACAGGTAAGTGTTTGCAAGTGTAAGCCCCTACCCGAAAGGCCTGACATTCCACAATCGTGCGATATATGCAGCCTGTATATAGCGCCGGATGGTGCTGTCGGCGTGGCATGGGAGAATGGTGTTTGCTGTTTGACACCGTTGGAGTCCATGTGTTTATCACAACTTCTTTCGACCAAAACAAAACTAATATGTCATGATTTGAAGGCGACACTTCACAGACTGGATGAATTGGGACTTCCGCATGGCAATTTTGTCTTTGATACCGCACTTGCAGCTTATAATTTAAATCCTACGCAGTCAGATTATCCCGTGTCAAAATTGGCAATCAATTTTCTTCAGATGTCGGTTGATGATGGTGATGCTGCGGCTTGCTCCGGGGCATTGTGGAATATGTATCCGATGCTGAGGAATGCTCTGCATGAGTTTGGAATGGGTAAGTTATATGAACAGATCGAGTTTCCTTTATGCGATGTACTTTATCGCATGGAAAAGGAAGGTGTCTGTATTGACAGAGCACAGCTTGAACAGTTCGGAGCAATGCTGTCGCAACGTATTTCTGCATGTGAAAAATTGATCTTTGAGTATTCTGAAGAGCCATTTAACATTCATTCTACAAAACAGCTTGGTGAATTGCTTTTCGAAAAACTGGGTTTGCCTGTTATTAAAAAGACCAAGACGGGATATTCCACTAACGCAGACGTGCTTGAAAAATTAAAAAATCATCATCCGATCATATCTGCGATCATGGATTACCGTATGCTTACGAAACTAAAGTCCACATATGCAGACGGTTTGATTAAGGAAATTGGTGAGGATGGACGTATTCATTCGACATTTCAGAACATGGTTACTGCGACAGGCAGATTATCATCTGCCGAACCGAATCTGCAGAACATTCCGATTAGAACGGATCTTGGCGCAGAGATAAGGAAAATGTTTGTGCCAAGGGCTGGGTATGTCCTTGTGGACGCAGATTATAGTCAGATTGAATTACGCGTCCTGGCGCATATTGCAGAAGATGCGGCTATGCAGGAAGCATTTCGAAGCGGGATGGATATTCATACAGTTACGGCTTCTCAAGTGTTTCATGTCGCACCGGAATCCGTTACACCGCTTCAGAGGCGACATGCAAAAGCAGTCAATTTTGGTATTGTGTACGGAATATCAGAATTTTCTTTATCTGAGGATCTTGGTGTAAGCCGATACAGTGCCAAGAGTTATATTGAGAGCTATTTGTCAAATTACAGCGGTGTTCGTCATTATATGAAGAAAGTTGTTCAGGATGCCTCAGAAATAGGTTACACACAGACAATCTACGGAAGAAGACGCAGTATTCCGGAGCTGAAAAGTACCAATTATATGGTCAGGCAGGGTGCAGAACGGATTGCCCTAAATACACCGATTCAAGGCACGGCCGCTGATTTGATCAAGCTTGCTATGATATCTGTTGATCAGGCACTTGCAGAGCGCTATCCGCAGGCGAGGCTTGTTTTGCAGGTGCATGATGAGCTTATCATTGAATGTCCCGAGGAAATTGCATCTAATGTGGCAGCACTCGTGAGTGAAAAAATGCAGCAGGTTGCAGT
>JAZNNK010000073.1:0-4313 GCA_045580205.1 Faecousia sp. | reverse complement strand
ATCCTCGTAATCCCAGATAGCGACTTTCTGGATCTCATGAGAGGTACGGAAGCCGTCAAAGAAGTTAATAAAGGGAACACGGCCTTCGATAGAGGCAAGGTGAGCAACAGCGCCAAGGTCCATAACTTCCTGAACGTTGGTTTCACAAAGCATAGCAAAACCGGTCTGACGGCAAGCATATACGTCGGAGTGATCACCAAAAATGTTCAGCGCCTGTGCAGCAACGGTACGTGCGGAGACGTGGAATACGCTCGGCAGTAATTCGCCAGCGATCTTATACATGTTGGGGATCATCAGCAGAAGACCCTGGGAGGCAGTATAAGTTGTTGTGAGTGCACCGGCAGCCAAAGAGCCGTGAACGGTACCTGCAGCACCGGCTTCGGACTGCATTTCGACAACCTTGACGGTATCGCCAAAGATGTTTTTGCGTCCGGCAGCAGACCACTGGTCAACATTGTCGGCCATAGGGCTGGACGGTGTGATAGGGTAGATGCCAGCTACTTCAGTAAACGCATAGCTGACATGGGCGGCAGCAGTGTTGCCATCCATTGTTTTAAATTTTCTAGCCAAAATGAAATACCTCCTAAGTATTCAAACATTGTCCTTGATATAATAACACCTTCGCATTGATTTGTAAAGGTTTTATCAGGGTTATTCGACGAAAAAACATGAATTTATTTAAATTATTTTATAACCAATATGTCTACAATCCCATTATAATAAAGAAAAGAAAACAATTGTATTTTGCATGAATATGAAGTATGATAATATTAATTGCAAAAAAAGGAGATTGGCGAATGATTTGCAGTATTCATACGATTGGGCTGTCCGGCATTTGTGGAAGTAAAGTTACTGTTGAATGCTATATTTCAAATGGTCTGCCGAGTTTTGATATAGTCGGACTTCCGGATGCTGCAGTAAAGGAAGCAAGAGAACGCGTCCGTGCTGCCGCCAAAACAAGTGGATTGCGATTTCCGACAGGTAGAATTACGGTCAATTTAGCGCCGGCAAATCAAAAGAAGACAGGTACGCACTATGATCTTCCAATCCTGCTTGGAATTATGGCTGCTTGCGGTTTGGTTCGCAGACCTAAATCCAATCATGCTTTTTTAGGTGAATTAGGGCTTGATGGATGCATAAGGCCTGTTCCCGGAATCTTGTCTATGACGATTGCCGCAAAAAAAGCGGGGTTTGAGGCGGTATATGTTCCTGCGGAAAATGCTCCGGAGGCAACACTTGCCAGGGGTCCTGCGATTTATCCTGTAAAAACTGTAAAAGAGCTTATCTCTGCCTTAAATGAAGAAACGGTTCTTGAGGAAGAGCCTATTTGGGTGCCGGACCGATCAAATGAAGAATATCTTGATTTTAAAGATGTTCTTGGTCAGGAAAACGTTAAGCGAGCTATGGAAATTGCAGCTGCAGGCAGTCATAACATTCTTTTGATCGGACCTCCGGGATCCGGAAAGAGTATGATTTCTAAACGACTTCCGTCAATCTTACCTGATATGACATGGGATGAATCTGTCAGTGTTACACAGATTTATTCGGTGTTGGGCATGCTCACAAGTGATTCTCCGTTGATCACACAGCGTCCCTTCCGCGCGCCGCACCACACTGTTTCCAACGCCGGTCTGACGGGTGGCGGTACAAATCCTAAGCCCGGAGAAATTTCGTTGGCGCATAAGGGCGTTCTGTTTCTGGATGAATTTCCGGAGTTTCGCAGAGATACTTTAGATATGATGCGTCAGCCTCTTGAAGACGGACAGGTAGTAATATCGCGTGTTTCCGGTACGGTTACATATCCTGCAGATTTTATGCTTGTTTGCGCCATGAATCCGTGCAAATGCGGCTGGTATGGAGATCCGTCCGGCAAATGTAACTGTACAGAGTCATCCGTGCAGTCATACCGAAGCCGTATATCCGGTCCAATGCTTGACAGAATTGATATGATTGTGGAAGTGCCTGCTGTTCAGTTTGATGACCTGCGCAAAAGAGCAGAGGCCGAATCCTCTGCAGCGATTAAGGAACGTGTAAACTTTGCTCGTAAAAAACAGAATGACCGCTTTGGTATTGAAAGTGGCATGTGTAATGCGCGTATGGGTCCTGATGAATTAAGGAAACACTGTCGTTTGGATGATTTTTCATCAGAGCTCATGCGTCGGGCATTTGATACGTTTAATTTAACTGCAAGAAGCTATGACAGGATATTGAAGGTTTCCCGTACGATCGCTGATCTGGAAGGTGCAGAACGTATTACATCCGAACATATTGCGGAGGCAGTTCAATTTAGAACAGTTAATCTATAGATGTAAGCGAGGAAAATTTGTGAACGAGATTTTTTTATTAAAGCTTGGCGAAATTGTTCTTAAGGGCAGTAATAAGCGCCAATTTGAAAATAAACTGCGTCAGAATATTCGACGCCGTATTAAACCATATGGAAATTTTGATGTTTACATCATGCAGTCAACGGTCTATGTTCAACCTTTGGATGATATGGCTGATCTTGACGGAGCGTGGGAGGCCTGCCATAGCATTTTCGGACTGGTTAGCCTGTGTCGTTGTCGTCCGTGTGAAAAGGAAATTGACCGTATTTACGATGCAATTATTGCCTATTTAGGAGATGATCTGAGTTGTGCAAAGTCCTTTAAGGTAGAATCAAAACGCTCAGACAAGGCGTTTCCTATGACTTCTATCGCTATTTCCCAGGAAATAGGCGGACGACTTGCAGAAGCATATCCGAATTGCCGTGTAGATGTTCATAATCCTGAATATACTGTATATGTTGAGATCCGCGATCTTGCCGCTTATGTACACGGTCCCAGCGAAGCAGGTGCCGGAGGTTTACCCACCGGCGTTGGCGGACGTGCAATGTGTCTTTTGTCGGGCGGTATAGATTCGCCTGTAGCTGCATATATGATTGCAAAACGTGGAGTTGAAATAGAAGCAGTACACTTTTTTTCCTATCCATATACCTCTAAGCTTGCCAAGGATAAGGTGTTGGAGCTTGCACGTCTTGTAACGAAATATTGTGGCAGAATGACTGTAAATATTGTGCATTTTACGCAGATACAGGAAGCAATACGGGATAATTGTCCTGAAGAATTTTTTACGCTGATTATGCGGCGCTTTATGATGGAGATATCTCAAAGGTTAGCACGGCAGGATGGCTGTGGTGCGCTGATTACAGGAGAGAATCTTGGACAGGTTGCCAGTCAGACGATGGAAGCAATGACAGTTACGGGAGCAGTTGTTGATATTCCTGTTTTTATGCCGCTTGTTGGTATGGATAAAGAGGATATCGTCAGAATCGCAAGAAAAATAGGTACATTAGAGACTTCTGTGTTACCTTATGAGGATTGTTGCACCGTATTTACGCCAAAGCATCCGAAGACAAAGCCAACGCTTGGTCAAGTGATCCACGCGGAGAGGAATCTTGATAGGGAAGCACTGATTCAGCAGGCGCTTGATAATGTTGAAAAGGTTACGGTGAAATTCCATGACGAAGCTTTGCTGTGATGTACTCCAGGTTTTGAAAGGAAAAACACTTTCGACGGCAGAGAGTTGTACAGGAGGCGGGATCGGCGCAGCCCTGACATCCATACCGGGTAGCTCAGAGGTGTACCGGGGTGGGATTATCAGCTATACAAATGAGATTAAGCATCAGATGCTTGGTGTAGATAACGATCTTCTTAACAGGGAAGGTGCAGTTTGCGCACTTGTTGCTGAATCGATGGCTGTGGGCGTTCGAAAAACAATGCAAACAGATGTCGCAGTATCTGTAACCGGTCTTGCAGGCCCGTCCGGTGATTCATGCGGCAATCCAGTAGGGACAGTGTTTATTGGATATTCCGATCCATGTATAACATACAGCCGAAAATTCTTTTTTGAAGGCGACAGGGAATCGATCCGCAATCAGACAATCTATCATGCGCTGATGATTGTTTATGAACAAAATAAGCATTTCTAAACATGAAAAAGCCCTAAGAACAATGTGTTCTTAGGGCTTTGGAGCTACTGGCCGGACTTGAACCGGCGACCTATTGATTACGAATCAATTGCTCTACCGACTGAGCCACAGTAGCATGTAGATAGCTTGTGTATTATATCGGTTTTTTTATGGAATGTCAACTGGATTTTTCTAAATTAAAGAAATGTTTCGTGAGGAAAAAAGGGGTTGACAAAATGTTATAAATGCAGTATTATACTGTGGCTGAGCAGAATATATGGAGAAGTCGCGTAGCTGGCCGAGCGCGCACGATTGGAAATCGTGTATACCCCAAAAGGGTATCGAGGGTTCAAATCCCTCCTTCTCC
>JAZNNK010000072.1:0-2325 GCA_045580205.1 Faecousia sp. | reverse complement strand
ATGATCAGGGGTGTACGCGCTTCATCGATAAGGATGGAGTCAACCTCATCCACAATAGCAAAATTATGACCGCGCTGTACAAGTTGTTCTTTATACAGCACCATATTATCACGCAGATAGTCAAATCCAAATTCAGTATTCGTACCGTAGGTAATATCGCAGTTGTACGCATGCTGCTTCAAAGTATGATTCTGTCCCTGCAGGATCAGACCGGTCTTCAAGCCGAGGAATTCATGGATACGTCCCATTTCTTCGCAGCCCAGCCGTGCCAGATATTCATTTACGGTGACGACGTGCACGCCCTTACCGGACAGCGCGTTCAGATAGGACGGCAGAGTAGCGACAAGCGTTTTACCTTCACCGGTTTTCATTTCGGCAATACGTCCCTGATGCAAAAGGATTCCGCAAAGGACCTGCACGTCAAAAGGACGCTTGCCCAGCACGCGGTCCGCCGCTTCGCGCACCAGCGCATAGGCATCGGGCAGGATATCGTCAAGGGTAGATACGCCTGCGAGGGAATGTTTGAATTTATCGGTCATTTCCGCCATTTCCGCATCGCTCATTGCACTGTACTTGGGAGCAAGAGCATTGATCTGCGCCAGCAGCGGACGGATTTTTTTGATCTGGTGGTCACTGTAGGTACCAAACAGCTTTGTAATAAGACTCATGAACAGCCTGTGGCTCCCGGGATGAGGAAGCCGTCCTCTCCAATGTATTTCTGTAGTTCGATTTCCCATGGAATGTGCGTAAATATACAGTATATAGTATACACCATCTGATTAGAAATTGCTATTGTTATTTGTAAACTTTTTCGAAAAAAATAAAGCCGGAAGCAAAAACTTCCGGCTTTATTCGGTTCAGTTATACATTCTGTGTCCGAAAACAGACGCGGCGGAATTTATCTCTTCTTCTTGAAGACGATTGCGCCGGATGCAGCAACAGCGGATACAGCTGCGAGAACAACAGCGATATCAGCGGTAGGAGCAGCGGCAGAACCACCGGAAACAGGAGCCTTGGTCTCAGGAACAGCGGGAGCTGCGGGGGTAGCCTGCTTGACTACGCGGGGCTGCGTTGCGTTGTAAACCTTAACGTTGTCGAGGTAGCAAACGGTATCGCCAGTCTTGAAGCCCTGATATGCGGTACGGATGAGGTTTGCTTCGCCGGTAGCAGCTGCTGCATCAGCGCTGAATGCAACATCCTTGCCGAGGCATACGCCGTCAACGTAGATGGAGAATACCTTCTTGGTCATATCAAATGCTGCAGAAATGGTATACCAGGTCTTTACCTTCAGGTTCATTGCGGGAGCCTCATCACCGGTAACGGTGAATGCAAGGTCTGCACCGGAGATGATTGCGGTATGCTGGAACTTGTTGCCGGAATCAGATGCGATACGAGCGCAGGCAACCTGGAACTTCATCTCTTCGCTGGAGTTCTCGAAGTATACATCGTAATCGATAACGAACTGATCTGCAACGCCGTAAGCAGTCTTGATGCCCTTGCTGCTCTCAACAAAGTTTACATAAGGGTCATGGCTGTTGCCGGTATCCTTGTGGTGAACGCGGAGAGCCATGTCGCCGTCAAACTTGACAGCTTCAATAACGCCTTCCTTCTTGACACAGTTCACAGAGGAACCGTCAAGCTTGCCGACCACGCCTGCGGGAACTGCTTCGAAATCGTTCGCGTACACATTCTTCTCATCAGCAGCACCGATTGCAGCAACTGCGGAGAAGCTCATCAGTACGCACAGTGCCAGTGCGAGAAACTTCTTCATAGTAAGTCTCCTAAATTAAAATATTTTTTGAGTGAAAAGAATATATGTACATCAATCCACTCTATTTCAGCATTATTATAGCTTTTTTTTCGCAAGATGTCAATAGTGTTACGCAATTATATAAAATTTATAAATATATTTTTTCAGAAAATAAAAATTTTCGAGTTGAATTTAAGGTTCAGAGATGGTAAAATATACGCATATCCAACGATAATGTGGAGGAAACTGATTTTGCATCCGATCAACATTGTTCTCTTTGAGCCGCAGATTCCCCAGAACACCGGCAATATCGCACGCACCTGTGCTGCGACAGGCGCTTCCCTGCACCTCATCCGTCCCCTGGGATTTGCCATTGACAGCGCGAAGCTGAAACGCGCCGGACTGGATTACTGGGATAGTCTGGACATCCGTTATTATGACGGACTGGATGATTTTTTTGCCGGGAACCCCGATGCGCAGTTTTACTGTTTTACGGCAAAAGCGCCCCACGCATACACAGAGATCGCCTATCCTCTTCCCGTGTATCTGTTCTTCGGCAAAGAAACTACCGAAGT
>JAZNNK010000071.1:0-6143 GCA_045580205.1 Faecousia sp. | reverse complement strand
AGCAGATTCCTCGTCCTGATATGCCCCTGACAACAGCAGTGCATTCAGCTGCGTTTGTGAGGCAGGAACAGAGATGATTTTAACGATATACTTTTTGTCGGAGTCTTTCTCCATAGCAGGACAGCAACGAATTCCATGATGGTCGCTGATAGGGTCACCCATATTAAAATTGTCAAGCATTGGCGAAATTAGTTTTAGCTCTGACACAAATATCGCCTCCTTTACATACATAAATATATGATAAAATAAATTTACAAAAAAAGCAACATCTTTATGGTTGTTTTATTCTGCAATAAATGATATAATTAGTGCAGAAAGAACGGTACAAGCTATTGTACCGGATTGGAGGCATGTCATGAGTAAGATAATCTGTGATGTATGTGGTACTACATATCCGGAAACTTCATCTCAATGTCCGATTTGCGGATGTGTTCGTCCAGGTGAAGCAAAGGCGGTTTCAGGGGATGTTTCCGATGATGCGCTGAATAGCTCCGGAACCTATACATACGTTAAGGGTGGACGTTTTTCAAAGTCGAATGTTCGTAAGCGCATTCGGGAAAACCAGCCTTATGCAACAGAAACAAATCCTTCTGATTTAGAAGAATCAGAAAATGATAACAGAAAAATGCGTGGTACAATTATTGCTCTGATTGCAATGTTGTTGGTATTGGTTGCAATTGTGTTTTTTGTGGTTGTGCGTTTCTTTGGACCTGACAACGATATCACAAAGGATCCAACAGATAACAGTTCATCTTCGGAGCAACAATCATCCAGCGTTGATATTCCGTGTAATGGATTGACGCTTAGCATCAACCCTGTGGAATTGAAGCAGGCAGGAAACGCATATCAGCTGGACGTTATGGTTTCTCCTGTTGATACGACGGATGCGCTTAGTTATTCGTCTGCAGATGAGGCGATTGCTACTGTTACAGAAGATGGAGTGATCACTGCTGTCGCTTCCGGAGAAACAGTCATTACAATTACATGCGGCGCAGTGCAGATCGAATGTCGCGTAGTATGTGATTTTGAGGAAACACCTTCGGATGACCCGTCTGTGGATCCGTCTGAAGATCCGTCAGTAGATCCGTCAGTAGATCCGTCTGAAGATCCGTCTGATGACCCGGTCGATGAATTTAAACTTAATCGTGAAGATTTTACACTTTTCAGCGCTGGCGAGACATGGCTGCTGTATGACGGTCAGGTCGATAAGAGCCTGATCGTATGGACGACAAACGATCCGTCTGTTGCTACGATCAATAATGGCAAGGTAACTGCGGTAGGTCCGGGATACACAAAGGTATATGCGGAATTTGACGGAACGAAGGTTTCCTGTATTGTTCGTTGCAGCTTTAAGGATGAATCGACCGGCGGAAACGAAACGCCTGCTGTTCCGAGCACAGGTCCATATACGATTAGTCATGAAGATGTAACAATTGCGATTAAGGAATCCTTTGATCTTCAATTGATTGATGCAAATGGCAAGGTGGTAAATGTAACCTGGAGAGCAGCGGATAGTTACTGCTCTGTTAGCGGTAATAAGATCACAGGCGTATCTAAAGGAATGACAAAGGTGTATACAGCTCATGACGGTCAGGAATTTTCCTGCATCGTGCGCGTTAAGGGCTCCTGATAATAGAATAAAAGCGGCAGCATCCGGATGGGTGCAGCCGCTTTTTTGCTTTTATTCACCTTCGACACGGTCTTTAAATCTTCGAAACAGCAGAGTAATGCACCACAGACCTGCAAGACCGACCAAGCCATAAATAATGCGGCTGAATACAGCGCTTTGACCGCCGAATAACCATGCGACAAGATCAAATTGGAACAGGCCGATCAGACCCCAGTTGATAGAGCCGATAATAGAAAGGATCAATGCAATGGTATCCATATTACAGTTTACCTCCGTTCATTTTCTTGGATAATGATATATTAACCATTTAAAGATGAAATATACATAATCAAAAGTTGAAAATGCAAGCAAAATCCATTATAATAATAACATCTGTTTTTGAAAGGGTTTATATTATGACGACTTTATATGAAGGCGCTTTTGCTAAGCTGAATCTAACGCTGGACGTTTTAGATAAACGAGATGACGGATTTCATGATATTAAAAGCATTATGCAGTCAATCTCAATTCGCGATGATGTTGAGATTGATATAGATACCGGTAAGCCCTGGAAGCTTCTGTGTACCGATAAGAGCATTCCGCAGGATGAAAGAAATCTTGCATGGAAAGCAGCAGAGGTGTTTTTTGAAGCAACAGGAAAAAAAGCAGATGGAATTGAGATCCGCATTACAAAACGTATTCCTTCAGGAGCCGGATTAGGTGGCGGCAGCGCGGACGCAGCAGCTGTATTGCGTGCGCTGAATAAACATTATGGAGAACCACTTTCGATCCTTGCACTTGCGGAGCTTGGTGCATCTGTTGGTAGTGATGTTCCGTTTTGTACATTGTGCGGTACTGCAATGGTAGAAGGAAGGGGAGAACGCCTTCGTAAGTTACCGGACATACCCTCGTGCGTGTTTGTTGTTTGTAAACCGGAGTTTTCCATTTCCACATCTGAGCTTTACTGCAAGATCGATGAAAAACCGATTGCAAGAAGACCGGACCATCAGGCGATGGAAAGTGCGATTTTAGCAGGGGATCTTGGTCGTATTGCCGAAAATTTATATAATGTCTTTGATCCTGTCGTTACACAGGAACATCTTGAATTAAATTACATTAAATCTATATTTAACAGCTACGGATCTGTTGGGCAGCAGATGACAGGCTCCGGTTCAGCTGTGTTTGCGATGGTTCCAAACTTTGAATATGCGGCAGTGATCTGCAATATGTTGCAGGAAAACTATCCGCAGGTCTTTATTGCTATGCCTGTGTAAATCGTAAAAAGAGGTGATATAATGCTGAATCTGATCCTCGGTGCGGACTGGGTCTCTAATCGCGATGCAATTTTGCAGATGATTGCCAAGGATGTGGCAGATAAAAAGGAAAACCGCATCCTGATGGTTCCTGAACTGATCAGTCATGATACAGAGAGAAGATTGTGCGCGGCAGCGGGTGATACTTCCAGCCGTTACGCGGAAGTATTGTCTTTTACCCGCCTGATGCATCGTGTGTCGGATTGTGTTGGTTGCCTGAAGACAGACTGTCTGGATGATGGCGGGCGCATTGTTGCGATTGCGTCTGCGGTACAGCAGATTCACAGCAAACTCAAAGCATATGCATCTGTTATGTCTAATCCGGAATTTCTTACAAGTCTTTTGGATATGATTGATGAATTTAAGCGATGCTGTATTCTTCCGGATGATTTAATGTTTGCATCAAAGAATACAGAGGGTGTTTTGGCACAAAAGTTAGAGGAGCTTTCCCTTTTATATAGCACATATGACTGTGTTTGCGAATCAGGAAAGAGAGACCCGCGTGATCAAATGACATTACTTTTAGAGCAGCTGGAGGATTGCTCTTTCTGCGAAGATCATGTCTTTTATATTGACGGCTTTCCGGATTTTACCCGCCAGCATATGGCGATAATTGAACATATTATATCGACATCAGCGCAGGTTTATATCAGCCTGAATTGCGATCGCCCGGATTCTGTTAACCCTGCATTTGAGAATGCAGCGGATACCGCTATGGCGCTGATCCGCTATGCGGACAGAGCAAATATTCAGTATTCAATTACATATATTGAGCCTACGCGAAAAAAGTTTGATTATCTGCTCAATAATGTATTTCACGGGAAAATAACGCCGTCTATATATGGTAATGAGCTGACTGTATATCAGACGCAATCTATCTATCAGGAATGTGTGGCTGCGGCAGAAAAAATATTAAAGCTTGTCCGCGAAGGTGCCAGATATAAAGATATCAGTATTGTATGTTCGGATATTGCAATATATCGTGATGTGATTAATCTTATTTTTCATCGCTGCAGAATACCCCTTTATATTTCTGGCACAGAAAACATTTTGGATAAACCCGCAATATCGACGGTTCTTGCCGCTATTGATGCGGCTTTAGGCGGTTTTGAACACAGTGAGGTGCTTCGTTATTTACGCTCATCCTTATCACCGTTAACAATGGATGACTGCGATCAAATTGAAAACTATGCAATACTATGGTCTATAAAGGGTGCCGATTGGTTTCGTCAGTGGATAAATCATCCCTCCGGCTTAGGAGCAGAGCTTGATGAACAAGCACAAGAAAAACTCCGTATTTTGAATGAACAGAAGACACTTGCGTTGGAACCCTTATTTTCGTTAAAGGAAGCTTTTTCCAGTGCTAATAATCTTAGCGATCAGATAAATGCACTTTATCGCTTTTTTGACGATATATCTTTCTCACAGAGGCTTAGAAATCTTTCTGATGAGTTTGACGAAAAGGGCGATAACAGAAATGCACAGATATTAAATCAGCTTTGGGAAACAATGCTTAAGGCTCTGGAGCAAATGCAGGATGTGCTTGGCAGGACTGTTTGGAATACAGAATCCTTTGTGCGTCTGTTTAAGCTTCTTTTAAGTCAGTATGATGTAGGTACGATTCCTCCTGTCCTGGATGCAGTAACAATTGGACCTGTAAATGTAATGCGATGTCATCAAACAAAGCATGTCTTTGTTTTGGGTGCGCTCGAAGGAAGTCTGCCGAAATACGGCTCACAATCCGGTGTATTGAGTGATCAGGACAGAATGCTGCTGCGCGGTATGGGTCTTGCACTTAATGGAGGATCAATCGATACGCTTCGTGCAGAATTTTGTGAGATTTATGGAGCGTTGTGTGCTGCAGATGAATCGATTATTATATCGTGTCCGTCAGGTCAACCGTCATTTTTGTTCAGACGAATGAGGGAAATGGCGGGAGAAGAGTATATCCCGGAATATTCGTTGGGAGCTGCTCTCTCGGATGCATTTGAGGCGTCTGCATTCCTTTCAAGGTGGGATAAAAAAGAGTTTGCTGATTCACTTGGCCTGCGTGATCTGTATGATGAGGTGCAATCTCATAAGTGCTATAAGCTTGGTGAAATTTCGCAAGATAACATTAACAGACTTTATGGTTCATCAATGGTTTTTTCTGCATCTCAGATCGACAAGCAGGCAGTATGCAGACTTTCCTACTTCTTGCGGTATGGTATTCACGCAAAAGAACAAAAGGCGGTTTCTATTGATCCTGCAGAATTTGGTACATATGTGCATGTTGTTTTAGAGATGACAGCAAAGAGGATTATGTCGCTCGGCGGCTTTAAGAAGGTTGGACTAAATGAGGCCGTTCAAATTGCCAATGATTTTAGTCGCGCATATGCACAGGAACGCTTTGGTCAACTTGACACAACCCGCATAACATATCTGTTTGAAAGAAACAGTAGGGAACTTGAAATGATCGTACAGGAACTGTGGCAGGAAATGCAACAGTCTGAATTTATCCCAATTGATTTTGAGGTGGAATTCGGCGGTCATGGAAAGCTACCCGGCGTACGACTTCCATCAGAAAAATTTGATGCGCAGCTTAGAGGTTTTGTTGATCGGGTCGATGTATGGAATGATCACGGAACAAATTATTTCCGTGTTGTTGATTACAAGACAGGAAAAAAGGATTTCGATTATTGCGACATTTTTAACGGACTCGGTCTGCAGATGCTTATCTATTTATTTGCATTACAGGAACAGGGTAAGGAGCTTTTAGGAGATGCACCTGTTCCTGCCGGCGTACAATATTTTCCGGCGCGTGTCCCGGTCATTTCCTCAGATGGAACACTTTCTGATGAGGAAATTGATGCGGAGCGAATTAAGCAATGGAAGCGCAAGGGCCTTTTATTGATGGAAGAGGATGTCCTTCGTGCGATGGAAACAGTTGATAATCCAAAGCGATTGTCTGTTTCGCGAAAAAAAGAAGGTACGCTTTCCGGTGATCTTGCAGATCGCAATCAATTTAGCAAGCTGAAAAAGTATTTGTACCTGTTGCTTGAGAGAATGGTTGCGGACATTGCATCCGGATGTGTTGATCCGAATCCGTATACACGGGGAACAAGCTATAACTGCTGTACGTTTTGCCCGTATGACAGTATTTGCCACAGCCAATTTGTTGAAGGTCGTAGAAATTATAAGACGATGTCTGCGCAAAGATTCTGGGACGAGATCGATGAGGA
>JAZNNK010000070.1:0-6607 GCA_045580205.1 Faecousia sp. | reverse complement strand
TGAAATCCAGACATTTCTGCTCCCTCCTATCAACGAAGACGGAATCGTCCCGGTGCAAGACGCTCGATCATCAATTCGAGCTCCTTGTTAGACAAAATCGTCTGACGGCCGCCTTCATATTCCTTGTCAATCCATTCCTTTAATTTGATTATCAGAGGATCCTTCTTGTCAATCTTCTCATCGCCGGCAAGATCGTAAGTGCTGTTAATCCAATAGGCGATACCAGCCAATCCCGATGCTTTTCCAACCTGAACAGCAGGTGCTCTGTTTAGAATCTTCTTCGTGTCAAAAATATTATAGATCTCCTCATCCTTCATCAGGCCGTCAGCATGAATACCTGCACGCGTTACATTAAAGTTTCTGCCAACAAACGGTGTCATATCCGGAACTTCATATCCAATATCGTGCCGGAAGTAATCTGCAATCTCTGTAATAACAGTAGAGTCCATTCCGTCTAACGAGCCTCTTAACGATGCATATTCAAACACCATCGCCTCCAGAGGAATATTGCCCGTTCTCTCGCCTATTCCAAGAAGGGAACAGTTTACTGCACTTGCACCGTAAAGCCATGCAGTTGTGGCATTGGCAACAGCTTTATAGAAATCGTTATGGCCGTGCCACTCAAGCATTTCGCTTGGGACATCTGAATAGTGCTGCAAGCCATAAATAATGCCCGAGACACTGCGCGGCATAGCGGCCTCAGTATAAGGAACGCCATAACCCATCGTATCACAAGCGCGGATCTTAACAGGAATATTTGCCTGCTTCGACAGATTCTGAAGTTCATTAACAAACGGTACAACAAATCCGTAAAAGTCAGCGCGTGTAATATCCTCAAGGTGGCAGCGAGGCATGATACCAGCCTCAAAAGCATCCTTAACGGTTGATAAGTAATACTCCATCGCCTGCTTACGGGTCATGTTCATTTTCTTAAAGATATGATAATCGCTGCAGCTGACAAGAATGCCGGTTTCTTTAATACCCATATCCTTTACAAGACGGAAATCATCTTTACTTGCACGGATCCATGTGGTGATTTCAGGAAATTTAAGATCCAGGGACATACATTTCTCAATTGCTTCCCGATCTTTCTTACTATAAATAAAGAATTCAGTCTGACGGATGATTCCGTAAGGTCCACCCAGCTTGCTGAGTAATTTATAAATATTTACGATCTGATCAACTGAATACGGTTCAACTGACTGCTGACCATCACGCAAAGATGTATCCGTGATCCAGATTTCTTCGGGCATATTCATGGGTACACGACGGTGGTTAAATGAAACCTTCGGGATCATACCCTCTGTATAAACATCTCGTTGAAGATTCGGCTCAGCCACATCCTGAAGCGAATACTTATAAGATTTTTGTTCCAGCAGATTTGTACGGTTAGATAATTCAAGCATAACAGTACTCCTTTCTGTAATTTGTATACATTGCACTAATGTATACAATTATACTCTTCAGCTATAATTTGTCAATAGAAAACCCTCCTATGAAGTAAATTTTTCACAGGAGGGTTTTGTTATGAAATTATCCTTTATTTAAATAAGAACGATCTTATATTTTTCAAGCCATAAATTGATCTGAAGCATGTATGCAATTGTTTGCGGAACACGCATCAGCTGACCGTACCAAGGCCATACATATTGTGCATCAAGGAGATTTTCAAGCGCCTTTTTAGAAACAATCTGAAGAATCGGTGCATCCTGTTTGTGCAGCAGTTCACGAAGCTGCTGACTGACAAGTTCTAAATAATGCGGATGAAATGTCTTTGGATACGGACTTTTCTTTCTGTGCAGGATCTGATCCGGAAGAATTCCCCGCATTGCATAACGAAGCAGTCCCTTCTCTTCCCCGTTATAGTCCTTCATATCCCAAGGGACACCATAAAGATATTCCGCTATCCGGTAATCACAGAATGGAACACGCACTTCAAGCCCGTGATACATGCTCATGCGGTCCTTTCTGTCAAGGAGTGTTTGCATAAACCATCGGTGATTTAAGGTTACCATCTGCTTCATGCGAGCTTCATCAGCCGATGTTCCCGGCAATATATCTGTTTCATGTAATGTTTGCTGATAACGATCGCGAACAAATGCTTCCGGATCTATTTTCTGAATATACTCACAACTTATAAAACTTGCGCGCTGTTTCGTATTTTGCGCCCAGGGAAACCCGTCGAGCGCGCGGACTTCCGGATCTCTATACCAGGGATAACCTCCAAATATTTCATCAGCGCATTCCCCTGATAGCGCAACCGTAACATTTTTACGAATATCACCACAAAAAAGCAGCAACGAGAAATCAACATCCGCCATTCCCGGTAGGTCGCGGGCAAAGGTCGCATTTTCTAAGGCGAGCACCAGCTCTTCCGGTGATAGCACAGACCAATGGTGATCCGATCCAATATATTCTTGCATAAGACGGATATATGCATTATCTGAATTAGGTTGAAATTTTCCGGGAACAAAATATTGATCATTGTTTTTATAATCGACAGAAAATGTCGGAAGAGTCTTTCCCGCTTTATGCATTTGTTCTGCGCATACAGCAGAAATTAAACTTGAATCTAATCCCCCTGACAAAAATGTACCGAGCGGAACATCAGAAACCATTTGTCTGCAGATGGCATCCTGCACAAGAAAACGGACTCGATCTGCTGTCTGTTCAAATGTATCCGTATGTTCCCTGTCCGTTAATTTCCAATACCTTTTAAAGGACCATTTATGGTTCTCAAATCTACCGTAACAACCAGGTTCCAATTCATAAATATTGTGAAACACGCCCGATCCCGGCGTTCTGCCCGGACCTAAAAGCAGAATTTCGGCAACGCCATCTGCATCAAGTCCGGCAGTTATTGTTGGATATGACAAAATCGTTTTGATTTCCGATGAAAAAACAAATCCAGAATTATGGATTGTATAGAAAAAAGGTTTAACGCCCATTCGGTCCCTTGCAACAAACAGACTTTTTGCATGCACCTCATAAATTGCAAAAGCAAATATTCCATTAAACCAATCAAGTGCTTTTTCAGACCATTGCGCATATGCATGGAGCACTACCTCTGTATCGGAATGCCCTGTAAATTTATGTCCACGTTTTATAAGTTCATCCTTCACCTCCTGCGTATTATATAGCTCACCGTTATAGGAAATTATATATGTTTCTGCCCCCCACTGTAAACACATCGGCTGACTTCCGCCGGCAGGATCAATAACAGAAAGCCTTGTATGCAATAAACAACCATTATCAAAAACAGCCTTGCCCTGCGCATCTGGCCCGCGATGCGACATTGTTGATAACATTTTTTCTATAATATCATCATTATAATCCAAACCGATTATTCCTGCGATTGCACACATATCTCGCACTCCTTTCTATCCTTACAATCTATGCGTTATCTTAAAATTAGTGCATATTGTACTATACATAAGAAGTAATTTCAGTATCTGCACATTCCTTACGCATCTGCATACCATATTCTGAGACTATGAAAGGAGGGGATCTGCCTGCCTGCGACGGGTTACATACAAGTTCATGCATATACAAGTACATCACAAATTCCCTTGCAAAACGTTTCAATAACTGTAACAGACATAAACGGATCTGCAATCGCAATGAGATTAACGAACCGAAGCGGAATGCTTGATGAACCGATTTCAATCGAGGTACCGGATCGTTCAGCAAGCCAAAGTCCCAACACAGGGGTAATTCCTTTTACCGTAATTAATTTATACGCCCGACTCGAAAATTACGAAGAAATTATTTCTGATCACGTACAGATATTCGCGGATACAACAACAGATCAGAATTTACAGATGATTCCCTTATCAGAGCTTCCCGATTCATGGAATAAGGCGGAGGTATTTGATACCCCTGCGCAAAACCTATAGGAGGTATCTTATGCCGCCTGTAATTCCGTATGTACCACAGAATATTACAGTACATCTCGGCTCTCCATCTTCTAATGTAGCAAATGTAACTGTACCTTTTATAAACTATGTAAAAAATGTTGCCTCCAGCGAGATCTATCCGACGTGGGACGAAAGTGCATTGCGTGCAAATATACTTGCAATCGTCTCCTTTGCATTAAATCGTGTTTATACAGAGTTTTATCGCAGTCGAGGTTATGATTTCGAAATTACCAGCTCTACAGCGTTCGATCAAGCATTTGTAAACGGTCGAAGCTATTTTGAAAACGTCTCAAGATTGGTTGATGAGCTATTCAATGATTATTTACGTCGTCCCGGTTTTGTCGAACCCCTTGCTGCAAAATTTTGCAACGGTACAACTGTTACATGCGAAGGATTGAGCCAATGGGGAAGCCAGAATTTAGCGCAGCAGGGATATTCATATGACCAGATCCTACGCAGCTATTATGGAAATGTAGAGATCGTTACGAATGCGCCGATTCGCGGCATTACTGCATCATATCCGGGTTCCCCTCTTCGTCGTGGAAGCTCAGGACCAAATGTTGTTGTGCTTCAGGTCGCACTTAACCGTATCTCTCAAAATTATCCCGCAATTCCTAAAATCGCATCAGTAGATGGCATTTTTGGCAGCCGTACTGAAGCTGCAGTTGAAGCATTTCAACGAATCTTCGGTTTGAGCGCTGATGGAATTGTTGGACCTGCAACATGGTATCAAATTGTTCGTATATATACCGCTGTTACAGGGTTGTCAGAATTACGCAGTCAAGGACAGCAATTCTACGCAATAAACTGGTCGCCACCAAACGGCTTGAGCATTGGAGATACCGGTGAAAAGGTTCGGCTTTTACAGTATATGCTATCGGTACTGTCAAATTATATACCAAGCATTCCGCCTGTTTCAGTTGATGGAATTTACGGGCAGGCAACTGCAAATGCTGTACTTGCTGCTCAACGCAGATTTAACCTCCCCGAAACCGGCACTGTCGGTCAGCAAACATGGGACCAGATATATGACCAGTATTCCGGTATTGAAAACACAACATTAAGAAACGGTGAAACATTCCCTAATTCCTCAAACACTCGTCAAAACGGTAACGCACCGAGAAATGGCACCGCACAAAATAATCCACGAACAAATTACGCGCGTACATCAACGCTAACGCAATTTCCCGGAAGAGACTTGAGTATCGGCACACAAGACCCCGTTCGTCAGGAGGTGGTTCGGTGAGACCAAATGAATCTTTTGTTGAACAGCCTGTAAGAAGTCTTCAGACAATGCTGCGCGTAATCGCAGAAGACGACAGAAGCTACGCAACTGTTATTCCTGATGGTATATACGGCCCAACAACAATGAACGCAGTAACAGTTTTTCAAAGAAAGCAATGTATTCCTGTAACCGGCATTGTTGATATGGAAACATGGAATATGATCGTAAAATTATATGAACCGGCATTAATCCGTGTCGACAAGGCTCAACCGATTGAAATTATCATGGATCCCGGTGAGGTTTTTCGATACGGAGAGAGCAGTCCATATATATTCCTGCTGCAGGGCATGCTGACGCAACTATCGATCGATAATATTTCAATCACACCACCGGGCAACAGTGGACTAATCGATGATGCAACGGCGCAATCCCTTTCGGAATTTCAAAAGCTCGCCAACCTGCCGATTACGGGAGAATTAGATAAGATCACCTGGAAACATCTTGTGCATCATTTTACAGCAAACGCACATCACAACAACGTCATAAGACGCAGAGAAAATAATTTGTAAGTAAGTTAATTATCACCAATTTGTAAATTTTCTTCCGCTTTTTCCAAATAGGTCTTGATTCATTTTTAAATTATGTCTATAATATTTAAAAGAACTTACGCGCATTTTCCGGAGGAATAATGATGATCATCAAGGATTGGAAAAAAGATCTCCTTACCATCCCAAATCTTCTCAGTTTATTTCGTCTTGCATTGATTCCCGTATATATTGCAATATACTTAAATGCGGACGAAACGGCAGAATATTTTCTTGCCGGCATGATCCTTGCCGTTTCATGCCTGACAGATTTGATTGACGGTAAAATCGCTCGACATTTTAACATGATATCCACTGTTGGAAAAATTTTGGACCCGCTGGCAGATAAGGCGACGCAGTTTAGCCTGATCATTTGTCTTGCAATGGAATATCCGGTGTTATGGTATTTAGTAACCTTGTTTGTATTCAAGGAAGGTTTCCAACTTATTGCAGGACTTATTAATCTTCGCAAAGGCAAAATGCTTAAGGGAGCTTTACTGTCCGGAAAAATTTCTACCGCAGTTCTTTTTGTAAGCCTGATTATCATGGTCCTTATTCCGCAAATGGATAAAATGACCGTTTATATTATCACTGTTCTCGATACAGTCTGCATGCTTATAGCGTTTTTGCACTATATTATGACATATTGCAAAGATGATACAAAATTCCAATCCTTAAATGATTCTTCCGACCTGTAAGCACTAAATAAAAGAAGCGATACGCAATAAGCGTATCGCTTCTTTTTCTGTGTGCATAAAAAAGACAGGCTATATCAGCCTGTCTTTTATGGCGGAGAAGGAGGGATTTGAACCCTCGATACCCTTTTGGGGTATACACGATTTCCAATCGTGCGCGCTCGGCCAGCTACGCGACTTCTCCAT
>JAZNNK010000069.1:0-5045 GCA_045580205.1 Faecousia sp. | reverse complement strand
GAGAACACCTGCACGGCTTGGCTCCGGCAGGGCAGGTCCGCGCTATAAAACACTTACGATGCTCCGGTTCAGAGCCGATCATGCGGCGGCGCAGGATGCAGTTTTTTCCGAAGTGCCTGATGACTACGGACAGAAACAGGGCCTTGTGTGTGTACAGACAAAATGTCAGGATAAGGAGCAGTATTTGACAAGACCCGATATGGGCCGGTGCTTTGATGAGGAAAATCAGCAGAAGATCCGCGCAGAGATCCATGCAAAGCCCCGCGTTCAGCTTGTTGTGGGGGATGGGTTATCCTCGGCCGCTATAATGGCAAATGCTGCAGATTGTATGGCAGCGATCCGCGATGGATTGAAGGTGCGTGGAATTGAGACAGGCAAGGCAATCTTTGTGCGGTACTGTCGCGTGGGAGCGGGAGATGCTATCGGTGATGTAACCGACTGTGAGCTTGTATGTGTTTTGGTAGGTGAAAGACCCGGCCTTGTAACGGATAAAAGTATGTCTGTCTATATCACGTATAAGCCGCATACAGGTATCGCAGAGTCGTGTCGTACGGTCGTCAGTAATATTCATGCGCAGGGAACGCCTGCGGTGGAGGCGGGGGCGCATGTGGCAGAACTTATTGAGAAGATCCTTACGAAAAAGGTTTCCGGTGTAGGCCTTCATTTGGAGGATAAAGCATGATCCCTGTGAAGATTTTGTCGGTGCGGTATCTTGCCAATGCATCTTCCGTGCTCTGTCAGGCATTGGGCGCGCCGGAGGGGTATCCGTCCCTGGCTATGCTTACAACAGACAGCGACGATGCGACGTATATTGCACTCGATGAGGCTACGAAAGCGGCAGATGTAAAGGTATGCTACAGCCGCAGCTTTTACGCAGGCGCCGCCAATGCCTCTACGCCAAATGCGGGTGAAGTGATCGGAATACTGGCCGGGGCAACGCCAGGTGCGGTGCGCAGCGGTATGGAAGCAGCGCTTTCTGCGCTGCAGCATATCGGGTTTGAACAGGTTGGTGAAGTTCCGTATCTTGCCTATACGGTGAGTCGAAGCGGTTCGTATCTTGCCGGGGAGGCAAATGTGCAGGAGGGAACGGCACTGGCATATTTGATCGCACCGCCGATCGAAAGCATGTATGCCATCGATGCCGCACTGAAAGCGGCAGACGTAAAGTTATGTAAACTATATGCACCTCCAAGTGAAACAAATTTCGGCGGCGGTTTGCTTAGCGGATCTCAGTCAGCCTGCGATGCGGCTTGTACAGCCTTTGCCTCGGCAGTCGCGGAAGTGGCAGGCAGTCCGGTCGATCAATAAAATCGCAGACAGAGTGAAAAGGGGAGTGTTTTATGGAACTTGATAAGGATTTACAGGCGCGGCAGGAGGCGCGTACTCTTGCAAAACAGGCATCTGCGGCACAGGAAAAACTGGCGCATATGAAACAGGAGCAGCTTGATGCGATCGTAGAGGCAGTAGCGCAGGCGTTTCAGGCAGCAAGTCTGGAGCTTGCAGAGCTTGCTGCCGCTGAAACGGGTTTTGGAAATGTAGAAGATAAGATTATAAAAAATGAATTTGCCTCCCGAACGGTATGCAATGCCGTGCGCAATATGAAAACTGTTGGTGTATTAAACGAGAACACAGAGGAAAAACTATGGGAGGTAGGCGTTCCTGTTGGCGTGATTGCTGCCATTGTGCCAAGCACGAATCCAACATCTACGGTATGCTATAAGGCGCTTATTGCACTTAAAGCAGGTAACAGCATCGTGTTTTCTCCGCACCCGAAAGCGATCTCCTGCACGTTGCGTGCAGCAAAGATCGTATCCAAGGCGGCAGAAGCAGCAGGTGCACCGCAGGGCAGTGTCGGCTGTCTGACGATTCCTTCCATGGCGGGCTGTCAGGAGTTAATGGGTGCGGAAGAGGTGAAGTTGATCCTTGCCACCGGCGGGCCGGCGATGGTGAAGTCCGCATATTCATCCGGAAAACCGGCAATTGGTGTAGGCGCAGGTAACGGACCGGCATATATTCATCATTCAGCGGATGTAGGCAAGGCGATAGACTGTATTTTGCGGTCAAAAACGTTTGACTATGGAACTGTATGTGCTTCGGAGCAAAGTATTATTGTGGAAAAGGGCATGGAGCAGCAGGTCCGTCAGGAAGCTAAGAAGCGCGGTTTTTATTTTATGGATACGCAGGAGGCGGGACGACTGGCAAAGCTTTTGTTCCGGCCAAACGGGACGCTCAATCCGCAGATCGTTGGAAAGCCTGCAACTGCTCTTGCAGAAATGGCGGGGATCACAGTGCCGTCGGATACGAAGATTCTGGTTGCACGCGAGCAGGAGGCAGGACCAACGCGTCCGTATTCAATGGAAAAGCTATGTCCGGTGCTTGCATTTTTTGTAATGGACAGTGAGGACGCTGTGTTGGAGAAGGCGGTAGAGGTTCTTAAACACGAAGGAAGCGGACACACCTTTTCTATGCATGCAAAAGACAAAAGCGCTATCAGAAAGTTCGCACTGAAAATTCCGGTCAGTCGTTTTTTAGTCAATACACCTTCAGCGTTGGGCGGCATTGGCGCAACGACAGGCCTTTTTCCGGCGTTAACACTCGGCTGCGGTGCAGTGGGCGGCAGCTCATCGTCTAATAATATTTCCCCGTTAGATCTTATCAATATCCGAAGGGTTGCCTGGGACAGTCAAAAGGCAGAGGCAGCTGCAGGTAAATATGATGAGGCTTTAGTGGAAATATTGACAGAAAAGATATTACAGCGATTAAAATAACAGAAAGGAATAAAAAATATGAACACAAATTCTTTGGGTATGATCGAAACAAAAGGACTTATTGGCGCAATTGAAGCGGCAGATGCGATGGTCAAATCGGCAAATGTACAGCTTGTCGGTAAGGAGCAGGTAGGCGGCGGTCTTGTAACGGTTATGGTTCGGGGCGATGTCGGCGCAGTCAAGGCGGCAACCGATGCCGGTGCTGCGGCAGCAGAAAAAGTAGGGGAACTGGTAAGTGTTCATGTGATTGCCCGTCCGCATACGGAGGTGGATGCAATTCTGCCGCATGGCCGTCTGAGTCAGAATCCGGGACAGGCAGCGAAGTAATGCTCTATACGCTTGAGTCAGTTAAAGCAAATATTCGCAACCGTGACGGAAAAAGGGTGTTTTATTTAGGAAAGGGAGATCAGATCACAGCCGGTGGTCGGGATTTTCTTTCCCGGGAGAGAATTGAGATCCTGCCTGCCTCGCAGGCAAAGCCGGATCGATACCGGCTGCTTTGTGGCGGTTATCTGTCAGAAAAGCCGGAGCACATGACGCATTTGAACAGTGATATCCTTGTAAGCAAAACACACCCGAGGATTGCTTTTCGCGGCGCGATGGATACGCTGGAGGCAGAACTGCTGATTTGTCAGCTTGGGGCAGATGCGCATTTGCGGCAGCAGCTTGAAGAGGTGCTGCAGCTTGCAAGGAAAATTGTTCGCGCAGATGTTATGGATGAGCCGATGGATGATACGTTTACGATCTGTGAAATGACACACGATCAGCTGCGCGCACGAAGCCACAGACCGCAGGATTATTATGGACAGCCGCATTTTATGCCGGCAGCAACAGACGGCGCGGTCATTTTACAGCTTAACCGCGCCCGTTGTATTGCCAGAAATGTAGAGCGAGTGGCGATGGAGGCGTTTTCCGATCGGGAAGGGATTCCGGTTAGGTATGATATTGTGCAAATACTCAATCGTATAAGCAGTGCACTGTATATTTTTATGATCGAACAGAAGGCTTTATCTACCCCGGATAAATAACGCAATATCTGCTATGGGAGTTGGTTAAATGGAAATGGATGCTTTAGCGCAGGCAGTGTTGGGCAGGATATTTGTGGAATTGGAAGCATCCGGACGACATGTGCATGTAACAAAGGAGCAGGCGCAGAAGTTGTTTGGTCATATGCTGACAGAGGCAAGACCTCTGTCGCAGCCAGGGCAGTATCTGGCCAAGGAGCGCGTTACAGTCATTGGTCCAAAAGGTGAATTTCAGAATGTGGCGGTTCTCGGACCGGAGCGCGGTGAGGCACAGGTAGAGGTGTCTTTGACGGATGCCCGAACCTTGGGAGTAGAGCCGCCTGTGCGTCCGTCCGGCAATGTTCAGGGAAGTCCCGGTATAACACTGGTTGGACCTGTGGGCAGTATAACGATCGGGCAGGGCGTAATTGTTGCGCAAAGGCATATTCACATGACACCGCAGGACGCGGCGCACTTTCAGGTATCGGATAAACAGGTGGTGCGTTTGCAGACCTTTACGCGTCGACCGCTTATATTCGAAGATGTGCTGGTTCGCGTAAGTCCTGATTTTGCAACGTATGCTCATCTGGATTATGACGAGGCAAACGCCTGTGGTTTTCAAGCCGGAGATCTGGGGAGGATTTTGCCATGAAGGCGCTTCTGATAGGAAATGATCCCGGATATCCGTTAGGATATACCTATGTTACTGAGGGAGAGCACGATGCTGTTGTGATCGGCTCGCTGACACTTGGTCAGATGCTGTATTTTTCCGACGAGAAGGCGTTACTTGCATTGTCGCAGGGCAAGCCGGTTGTGCTTTATACACCGGGCCTTCCGGAGGCACCGCGTAACAGAGGGCTTTCTGCAGCACTTGCTGCAAAGCGCAGAGAAATGAAAAGTTGGGGGATCCTTTTTACCGATGGTGCGCAAAAAAAGCTGATCACTGCCCAGGAGGCGAGGAATTTACGGCTTTCCGGCAAACAGCCGGGTCCGGGCGCGGTTTTGACACCGTTGGCAAAGGAAATTTTGGAGGGAACGGATTGAAGATAGGAACAGTTACAGGTGCAGTCTGGTCTACAAGAAAGGCTCCATGTCTGATGGGACAGACATTTTTAGTGGTACAGACACCTGATGGAGAAGTCGTTGCCGCAGACCATGTGGGCGCAGGCAATGGAGATCGTGTTCTGCTGGTTACGGGAACGGTTGCATCAAAGTTTTCAATGGAATCGCCGGTCGATGCGGCTGTTGTTGCGATTCTGGATCAGGAGGGCGG
>JAZNNK010000068.1:0-4880 GCA_045580205.1 Faecousia sp. | reverse complement strand
AAATCGCTTTCCATATCACGATAAGCAGTTTCTGCATCTATAAAGCGTCCGGTAACAAATAATGCACGGTCTTCCGTAAATACCGGATATACACTTTCATTACCTTCGCCAAGGATAATTGCGTTTTTATAATTTGCCATCATAGATGACATTTTCTCACATGCATCATAGGTTCGAATATCATCAAAATTGAATGCAGGATTTCCCGTATCATCAATATGGAACCAATCCATTTCAAGAGAGTCAATAAACCCACGCATCAAGAGATTATTTGTGATGATAAATCCAAATAAATCATCTTTCAAAACCCGTGTTCCATCACCGTTTAAGTCTTGTTCACAAAGCGTTGCATATTCAATTGCTTTATCAAGTGTCCAACCTCCATCCAACACAAGTTCTTCGAGTCCGGTGATGTCATAAGCTTCGGCTAAGGATTTATTATAGAACAGACAATGAATGTATCTCAGCATACCAAGCGAAATATCGCCCGAAACAAGAAAGATTTTTCCGCCTATTGCTGTTGTTTCCTTAAGTCCCTGGGACCACCACGGCTTATCAAAATCGAGATATTCCACATTGTCCAAATCAAGTAGGCAATTTTGTAATATCAGTGTCGGCATATGATACGAAGGTCCGGATACGATATCGTATGCATAATCGTTTGCCATAACACTTTGAGAAACCATTCGCTGATATCCGCCATTCCAATCCTGACTTGGATTGGGAAGATATTCCAGTTTGACATTAAACCGTTCTTCTACAGCAAGATTCCGAGCATATACCGCTGCATCTACCGAATCACCATCCGCCGAAGCAGTAAATTCACGTTCCATTTGCTCTCGGTACATGATCTTAATAACTTCATTTTCAAAAGATAAATCGTCCGGAAGAGAGCAGGATATAACATCTTCCGCAGCTTCCGTATTTTCAGTATTCGTACCGGAAACAGATTCGTCTATCAGTTGATCGGTATCGATAGACTCTTGTCCTCCGCATGAACTTACCACTGATAAAATCATCAAAGATAGCAATAAATAAGCTGTATGTTTCACGAAAAATCCTCCTTTTTAACATCTTTCATTCTCAGACCATCCACATGCAGCACATCCAATGCTTCAATGCGTGCACGAAGTGACTGATCTTCACAAATACGCGGATACTCATTCGGGATTCCTACATGACCAAGCTCTTTGAAATGGTAGCTCTGATGGCGGTCACTGGGCATCCATCCATGATAATTCGGTAAAGAAACCCCCTTCTCCATGAAATTCTTCAATTCATCCATGTATGCAGGATAGATATCTCTCGGCAAAGCGTTATGCTTTTTACAGATCGAAGCTGCCATTCCGACCACTTCTCCAAGCTGACCCAGTGTTCTCATTACGCGTACAGCAGCAAAAGCGACGTGGGTTGTTGAAATGATTCTTCCGCCAAGGAACAAATTATCAGCATCTCTCGCGTACAAACAGCGATACGGCACCGCATACGGAGCACCTATACCGCGATGATATGCACAGGAATAAAAAGGCTCGTCGAATTTTGCGGTATGAGCGGGATCCGGATAATGAATATCAATATTCCATGTGATTGCTGCCGTTGCATCGGGATATTCCACATGGTTCTCAATATCCTGCTGTGTCAAAACATGATCACCAACCACTCGGTAACTTTCACGCTTTCCACCGATCGGGGATACCCATGTCAATCTACGGTTTGCCCATTCGTCGCGACGCGTCGAGTGATGTTTGAGGTAGGACCAGTTTGCGTATATTGCCATCATAGCATAATCTCGAATATATTCTGCTTCCAGTGCCTGATTTCGCATTTGACCGGATTCCCACTCCCAGTCACCGCCACATACATACAAAACATTATCTTCATTGAATTCAATACCCCAATCCACCTCAGGGAAGTCTGAAGGAGTACCCGTATCTTCGCTCATCCACAGCACAGATTGTCCCATTACCTGCAAAGAACTTTCTTTTGGCGCAAGTGTTTCGCCGAATGCATCGAAGCCTTCCGTACCATACATTGTTTCTACGCCCATCATACGCGCCAAAACGCCGTCACCGGTGCAATCAGCAAACAACGATGCAGAATACCATGTCTGCGCACCGGTCTTCATATCCATGCACAAAACCGCGGTTATTTTTCTAGAATTATCCGGATCTCTCTTCAGATCAACAACACAGGTATTCAAAAGGATTTTCTGCATTGCTGGATTGTTCAAATAGAATGCACGCAGTTTTCTGTCGTCCTCATAAAACTCCTTTGGATATGTAGCGCCACTGCCGAAAACAGGACCGATTTCCGCAACGGTATTTCCAAGATTCGGATATGGCATGGCGTGCGTAATTCCGCCCAAGCTGACACGTATTTCGGAACTGTTGCAGCCGCCGAGTATGCTTCGATCCTGAATGAGAAGCGTTTTCACACCTGCGCGAATCGCAGAAAGAGCCATACATGTTCCTGCCATTCCACCACCGGCAATGATTAAATCAAATTTTTCATCGCTAACGACAGGTTCAGCCAATCCAAGGGTTCTTCTCATGCACGAAATATCTTCAGAATTATTCGAAGGAATCTCCGTGCCATCAGTTATATAGAGCGCATCACAACGTCCGTTAAAACCGGTTAAATCGTGAAGAGCTAGTGAAACAATTCCTTCATCACACTCCATACAACCGGCATATTGCCAAGTCCAATCAGTACCATTTGTACCAAGATCGGTTTCCAATTCCTGATTATTGACAATCAAATGAAACTGTCCAGCTGATGTTCCGCGTCCCCAAACAGCTGTCCAGTCACGCGTTCTTACCCAATAGTGCCAGACCGCTTTGTGCGGCAAAGTTACAGATGTTTTTGCATCTTCAACAGGAATACCCATACCGTGTGCCATAATGTATGCCGATCCCATAAGCGGTACTGACTGTGTTTCAATTAACCATCCGCCAAGATGATGAAAGCTTTCTGCTTCAACCCAAATTTTCGTGCTCATATTCCGATCCTCCTGTTTTTGTATTTTATAAGGGGATTACAACTTGATCTATTCCCCAAACCGTCATTTCCTCAACCCATACATGTGAGGGCAACTGATAAATTGAATAGATTGCTTCCGCAATATCCTCTGCTTTTAACGAAGGGATTGTCCCACGATCCTTAAAGTTTGCATTACTATCAAATGCAGTATCGCCAGCACCGGGAACAAGACAGGTAACACGAATTCCTTCGGGAGAAAGCTCGGTTGTCAATCCTTTTGTAAAGCCAAGTACCCCCCATTTTGCTGCGGCGTATACAGACCACCCCGGCCATGCCTGTTTTGCGCAGACAGATGAGATGTTTATAATAGTACCCTGTTTCTGTTCCAAAAACATCGGTGCAAATTCACGACAGCCGTAAATTGTACCGTTCAAATTCAGCATGACCGTTTTATTGATATCTTCGACTGACTGCTCGGCAGTATTTTTTATCGCAACGCCACCGCCGGCATTATTCAGCAGCAAATCAATTTTCCCGTATTGGGTTTCAACAAATTTACGCAAATTTTTCCAGTCATCCGGGGAAGTAACATCTGCGCAAAAAGGAACTGCACCAATTTCCTTTGCAGCTGTCGCTAATGCTGTTTCATTTCTGCCGGTGATGATGACTTGACATTCTGCGTCCGCGAATTTTTTTGCAGTGGCTTTTCCGTAGCCGCTTGAGCCACCTGTAATGAGTATTACATCGTTCATGATAAAAGTCCTTTCTGATTTATTTTTCCTTTTTTCTTAAGGGATACCAAATTTGCCAGTGAAGCATTTCGCTGTCTTCGTCCTGTTCAACAGCAAAGGATTCAAGATTGGGAATGTTCGGATCACGCTCGTAAACGGAACTGGTCAACCAATCCGTAAGGGTTTTGTAATAAGCTGTATTGAGTTGATCAGGTGTTGCACCTGTAAAATCAAATACGCCCCACAACGCAGGTGGAATTGTATAAACATCCATACCTGAAGGAACAACTGCATCATGTGATAAAATCGCACCTATTGTGCATCGAACTGTATCATTTGCATTATCATATGCGGCGTATTGTCCGAGATCACCACCAAGCAAATCATTATAGAATCCATCGGACAATTGTTCATGAAAACCGCGTTCATAGAAACCATCCCATACATCCTCACAACAACAATCGCCCAGAGAAGAAACAGATGAATATCCGCATAATATCATCGTTTCCCGTTTCACAAGGCGGAACGAGATATCAGACATACCGGAAATTGATACAGCCAAGGATGCACGCGGATAATTCTTTACGATTGCAGCAGGCTGACGTGCATCACTGGGTGAAATCCCCTGCATTTCGCGGAAAGCACGAGAAAAAGAAGCAGGTGAATCGTAAAGATACTTGGCTGCAATTTCCGTAATAGTTAGTGTCCCTTCCTGTAAATCGAACACCGATGCAGATAGTCTGCGATAACGGATATAATCGGATAACGGTGTACCAATTATGAACGCAAAGATTCTGCGGAATTCGTATACAGACATAGTCATCATTTTGGCCATATGGGAATAGGAAATCTCGTTTGTGAGATTTTCTTCAATATAATCGAGAATCCGATTAATTCGATCAATGTAATGCATATATTGCCTCCTCTATTTATTGTTTAATTATACCACAATCCACGAACGCAAAACAATACATTTGGTGCACTTTTCTGCAATATGTTTCTTAATGAATACCTTTTTTATATAAAATCGTTGTTTTTTATATCAAAAAAGTGTGAGCCAATCAACACGATAAGCGCACACTTTTCCCAATTTTATGAATTACCGAGAATTTTGAGCGGGTTTTGCTATAGAAGCCCAAATTATCTTATAAGCGTAAAATAAGCAATAAT
>JAZNNK010000067.1:0-12628 GCA_045580205.1 Faecousia sp. | reverse complement strand
TATTTGCCGGCTCAACCGCTGCCGTAAAGAAGCTCGGCTGGAGCGGTATTTATTCCTTGTTTGGCGTCTCCGGTGTAACGGTTGCCATAACCGGCGAGGCCGCCGTCAACCCGAGAGTCCCCACGATCAACCTGCCGCTTGCCATGTGCGAGCAGATGGCGCGCCGTATGAGCATTGTTCACGAGCAGGATGTCTGCTTTGCCGCGTTCCTCGCGTGTGCATATAATCCCTCTGCCCAATTCCGTTACAGCGCAAATGTCATGGCGCTGCGCTACTGCTACGAAGCGCTCTCTGCCATGCCCACCAGCGCGGCGCAGGCTGCCGTTGCGCGCATCGATGCCGCTATGACCGAGCAGCTCAAGACTGACTTTAATGCCTACCGGATGTATTGCGAGCCTTCTTCCGATAACGGCGCATCCATTACCGACCTGCTTGTAAGCTGGTATATCCGCCAGTATGTGCTTCCGCAGTTTATGCCGGGCGAGCAGGACGGCTTTGATCCGTTCGATGAAACACAGGTCGACCTGTCCGGAATCGTCAATGCAAAGTAATATGGAAAAAATGTTAAATGCCCTGCAGGCAGGGCTGCCCCGTCTGGGGCTTGCGCTGTCCGATGCGCAGCAAAACACACTGTGTGCCTTCGGACACGCAGTCATAGAGCAAAATAAGGTCATGAATCTGACCGCCATCACCGAGCCGGAGCAGGTCGCGCGTCTGCACCTGCTGGACAGCTTAAGCATCCTTGCCGTCGAGCCGCTTAGCGGTAAGAAAGTTATCGATGTCGGCTGCGGCGCAGGCTTTCCGGGCGTGCCGCTCAAGATCGCGTGTCCCGATGCCAGGCTGACGCTGCTCGACTCACTGGGCAAGCGCATGACATGGCTGGGTGAAACACTTCCCGCGCTCGGCGTAGATGCCGAATGTCTGACCGCCCGCGCTGAGGATGCTGTACAGACACGGCGGGAGCAGTATGATTTTGCTGTCAGCCGCGCAGTGGCACGGCTGAATATCCTGCTGGAGCTGACCGCCCCGTATGTAAAGATCGGCGGAGCCGTTCTTGCGATGAAGGGCGCGGCAGCGCGTGAGGAGCTTGCCGAGGCAAAGCGCGCCATTTCGCGGTTAGGTCTGCAATTTGAACGCATCGCAGAATTTCCGGCAGAAGATTCCTCTCACGCGGTGATCGTACTGCGAAAGGTATCTCCGACACCGCCGCAATACCCGCGCCGCTATGCCAAAATCAAACAGTCTCCCCTGTAAACGACCGGGAGGCACTGATTGCAATCAGTGCCTCCCGTTATTTTTTATTTCATAAACTTATCGATCGCTTCACACAGATCATCGATCGCCGCCTCATCGCCGGCAGAGACCGCATCGACCACGCAATGCCGCATATGATCCTTAAGGATCTCCTTGCCCGCGCGATCAAGCGCCGAACGGACGGCGGCAAGCTGAATCAGCACCTCTGAGCAGTCATAGCCCTGCTCTACCATCCACTTGACCTTATCCAGATGACCTGCCGCGCGTGCAAGCCGGTTAATGACCGCCTTTTGATTTTCATGCACATGTCCATGACTGTGTTCAATCCCGTGCGCATGCATATACGCATGATCATGATGATCTGCCATACCGATCAACCTCTTTTCTCTTTCATACAATATTACAGGTACTGCTCCGCCAGCTTCTCAAAGAAGTCTGCGCCCTTGATCAGCACGCGCTCGTCAAAATTAAAATTATTGGCATGCAAAGCCGGTGTGTCGCCCACGCCAAGGAAAAAGAACATTCCGGGCATATTTTTCTGATACAACGAAAAGTCCTCCGCGATCATGCTCGGCGTATCCAGCTCCTGAAAATCCACCAGTGCGCGGATCTTATCGTAGAGCTTTTCCGGATTGACGACCGCCGGATACCCATCGCTCATATAGATCGAAACTGTACAGCCGAAGCTGCGCTCGATCTTCTTGCCAATGGATACCAGGCCTGCACGCAGCGCAAAAAACACTTCATCAGAAAAAGCGCGCAGAGAGCCCTCCATATGCGCACTGCCGGCCACCACATTGCGAACCGTACCGCTTTCTAACTTACCAAATTTAAGCAGGCGGAATACATCTGCCGGCAAAGCCGCCTCCAGAGCCGATGCCTTCCTGTAAAATTCCACACATGCCGCCATCGCATCGATCCCCTCTGCGGCCTTGGCAATATGTGCCGGCCTTCCCTCGATATCCACTGTGATCTCACACGAACGGCTCATCATTTCGTTTTTGCGGCTTGCGATCACGCCCTCCCCGAGTTCCGGCCACAGGTGCAGTCCAAAGATTGCTTCCACACGGTACCTGCGGAATATACCGGTAGCACACAGATCCTTTGCGCCGCCGGTCGTCTCCTCCGCCGGCTGGAACACCAGCAGAACATTCTTTTTCATATCCTTTTTTGTATCCAGACGGCGCGCCAGCTCCAAAAGGATCGCCATATGCCCGTCATGGCCGCAGGCGTGCATTTTTCCCGGATGGACCGATGCAAACGGCAGTCCCGTTTTCTCCTTTACCGGCAAAGCGTCGGCATCACTGCGAAAAGCGATCGCACTGTCCGCGCCGAAATCAAACCACGCGCAGACTGCCCCTTCCATCGGGAAGATCAGCTCACACGAAAGCGCGCTTAAACTCTGCGTCAGATAACGGACCGTCTCCGGCAGGCTTCTGTCCAGCTCGGGGATCTGATGTAAATTTTGTCTGTCCTGGATGATCTGCATGGCAATCGCCTCCTGAAGCTTATTATAAGACATTTCTCAGGGCGTGTCAATTTCCGGCTTGTGTTTCGTTAAAAAAGATGATATCATGGAGAAAATAATGCAAAGGAGCAAGTGCTATGGATGCGCAGCAGATCATTGATTATATCCGCACCTCGCCTAAAAAAACACCGGTCAAGGTCTACGTTTGGGAGAATAAGCCTGTTGATTTTCCGGGCTGTCATGTTTTCCCCGCCGCAGAGGGCTGTAAGCTTGTATTCGGCCAGTGGAACGATATCCGACCGATCCTGGAAGAAAATCAATCTGCGATCGATCATCTGGAGATCGAAAATAACTGCCGCAACTCCGCGATCCCCATGCTCGACATGAAGGATATTCCCGCGCGCATCGAACCCGGCGCCATTATCCGCGAGCAGGTGCGCATCGGCGCAAACGCCGTGATCATGATGGGCGCGATCATTAATATTGGCGCGCAGATCGGCGACGGCACGATGATCGATATGGGTGCTGTCCTCGGCGGACGCGCAACCGTCGGCAACAACTGCCACATAGGCGCAGGCGCTGTGCTTGCCGGTGTCATCGAGCCCGCCTCCGCAACACCCGTTATCGTTGAAGACAATGTCCTTATCGGCGCAAATGCAGTCGTTATCGAAGGCTGCCGCATCGGACACGATGCCGTCGTCGCCGCCGGCGCTGTCGTTGTCGGCGATGTTGCCCCCGGCACCGTCGTTGCAGGCTGCCCCGCGCGCGTCATTAAGGTCAAAGACGACAAAACCGCCTCCAAAACTGCTCTTGTAGACGCACTCAGACAGTTATAATTTTCTGCCGCACCTTTTCTGCGCTGGGGAATATCTTGGAATGAGCGGCTTCGCCGCCAGAAAAATTCTTGGAGGTATTTCTTATGTGTAACGGTTTTGGTGGAAACAACTGCTGGTGGATCATCATCCTCGTCCTGCTGCTGTGCTGCTGCGGCAACAGTGGTAACAACAATGACCGCTGTGGCTGTGGCTGCGACAACGATCGCTGCGGCTGCTGCTAAACCAATCCGGCGCCCCAAACGGGGCGCCTTTTTTTCGGAAAAAGCGCGATTTTACCCCTTAAATAAAAAATATTTTTCTGTATTTTTCTTGACTTTCCAAATAAAAGCTTATATAATACACTGGTCTGTGTATGCAGACATATCCTTGCTCCCGGATCCCGGGGGCCTAACGTCCAAAAGGAGGTGCAATCAACATGGCTAAGATCACAGGTAAGTACGAGGCGCTGTATATCATCGACCCTGCTCAGGGTGAGGAAGGCATCGCCGCACTTGTGGAAAAGTTCAAGGCAATGGTGGAGGCGGAGGGTACGCTCTCCAATATCGATGAATGGGGCAAGCGCCGTCTGGCATATCCCATCAACGATCTGAACGAGGGCTACTATGTTCTGATGAACTTTGAGTCCAAGCCCGCGTTCCCTGCAGAGCTCGAGCGTGTGATGAAGATCACAGAAGGCATCCTGCGCTGCATGACCACCGCTGTGGCAGAGTAAGGGGGAACACACCATGCTCAACCACATCGTTATTATGGGCCGTTTGGTCCGTGATCCCGAGCTTCGCCGTACAGGCACAGGTGTTGCCGTAACAAGCTTCACCCTCGCAGTTGACCGCGACTTTGGCGGTCGTGATGGCGGCGAACGCGAAACAGACTTCATCGACTGTGTCGCTTGGCGTAATACCGGTGAATTTGTTCACAAGTATTTCCTCAAGGGCTCTATGGCGGTGGTGTCCGGCCGGCTGCAGATCCGCAGCTGGACCGATAAGGAGGGCAATAAGCGCCGTACTGCAGAGGTCGTTGCCGACAATGTCTACTTCGGCGAAGCAAAGCGCAACGCTGACGCAGGCAATTCCTATCCGGCCGCACCGGCCGCCGGTTACTCTGCACCGAGCATTCCCGCATCGGATTTTTCCATGCTCGATGACGACGACGCACAGCTCCCCTTCTAAATTGAACTTTTCTACAACTGCTGATAAGGAGGTAAATCCAAATGGCTAATGAACAGCGTGTTCGTCCTCACAAGCGCAAGAAGGTATGTGCTTTCTGCGTTGACAAGATGACAAGCATTGACTACAAGGACACTGCCAAGCTTCGCCGTTACCTGTCCGAGCGCGGCAAGATCCTGCCCCGCCGTACCACCGGCACTTGCGCAGCACACCAGCGCGACCTGACCACTGCTATCAAGCGTGCGCGTCAGATTGCTCTGCTGCCTTACGTTGCTGAATAAACCGGCATAATCCAAACGGGAGACACTTCGGTCTTGAAGTGTCTCCCTTTTTTTACAAATTTTGCAGTGCCTCAGCGCACCTTTTCATACCGTGCAGGAATAACTCTTGCTTTTGTCAGCGCCAGCACCAGCAGCGGGATCAGCACAAGCTGACAGACGATTCCCGGAAGTGTTCCGACAAAATAAGAAGATATCCACGCCGCAACAGAATACGCCTGTCCTCTTCCGAGGTAAACTGCTGCGCCGGCCGCGCCGCCGACAAGCCGCCCACAGATCATCGCGGCAAGCAAACTTATGTACATATCCGGATAAGCTTTTCCGGTGCGCACAAAGCGCATACAAAGTCCGCTGACAAGTCCGTATGCCATCAGCTCAGGCACCATCGTGAGCAGCATCGGCGCGCCGGGCATTCCGGTTATCACCGAAGAAAGGATCGGACCGACAACACCGCAAACAAGACCGTAGCCACCGCCAAGGAGCATGCCGCACAGCAGCACAGGAAGGTGCATGGGCGAAAACGCGCTGCCCAACCCGATCGAGTGAAATGCCATCGGCAATATGCTGCATAAGGAAATGCAAACAGCGCAGACCGTAATATTTTTGACCGACAAAATCTTTTTCATAACGATTCCTCTTTTTTACTTTTTGTATCTGTCGGTATTGTACCAAAGCGCGCTGTCCGTTTGAAGCCCCCAGGGGGGTTTATTTTTAAAAAAAAGTACGGGCGGCCGCACAGGCCGCCCGTACATAAATTTTATCATCCGGATAACTACGCCTCAGCTGCGCATTTTGCTTCAAGCAGCTCAATGATGAAAAGCACGTTGCGAATAATATGATACGGGTCCTTAACAGGCAATGCAACGACCTTTTCCTGCGGTTTTCCCTCACGCGTGCGGATCTGAATCCACTCGCGGATATCCCTGTCGGGATTCGGGAAGGTCTTGTACGTATAGTCAAATACCTTTTCAAACATCTGCAGAAAATCCGCATCGCCGGTGCGGCAGTACATCAGAAGCGTTGTGTACATCGCCTCGGAATGTACCCACCAGAGCTTACTTGCCCAGTCGTCAAGAACAAGCTGCATCTGCGGCTCATCACAGGCCTCGCCGACTGTAAATTTCGTATCCGGTCCGTCGCACGCAATAAAGTGGTACAGTCCGCCGTACTGCTCATCCCAGCCGGCCTGCATCGTGCTTTTAACGATCTGCGCGATCTGCCCGCGATACGTCTCCTGCCCGAGAATATCCGCTGCGTCCATCTGGAACCACATATCCTCCAGTGTATGACCGGGATTGATGTGCTGACCGAACAGATTTTGCGCAAAGCTGCCGTCTGCAAAGCAAAATTCGTGCACCAGATGCGCCTCATCCTGGAATATGGTAAACACTTCGCGATGGCACTGCGCGATCCGCTCTTTAAGTACAGCGGCATATTCCGGATCAAACTTTTCTGCCGCATAGTACATTTCACAGCAGACGTTTGTCAGGATCATCGGCTTTGCGTGCGGTGCATATCGCGGCGTAACGGGGTACGGCAGCGAGCGGTAATCGCCCGACTGATAACGCACCCAGACAGAATCGCCCAGCTTCTTTGCAAATTCCCACGCATCTGCGTCATTTGCGGCTCTGGCATAGGCGGCAAAGCCCATCACCACAAAGCAGTCGGCAGAGATGCTCAGATCGTACCCCTCATGATCTCCGACTGTTTTCGGCGTGCCGGCAGCATCCATCAGAAAAACGCAGCGGTAATCGTCCGGCGCGAGCAGAACATGCTTTGTCAGAAAATCCCTGCCGTTTTTCGCATACGCCAGAAATTGTGCTCTTTGCTCCCCGTCAAACATATCGCTTTTCATCATGCTCAGCCGGGAGAACATCCACAGAAAGCGACCCTGCGACCATGTATATTTATCGGTCGATACCAGGCGGCTCCCGTCATTTGTAAAGCAGTTCAAATATCCGCCGTTTTCCTGATCCAAACATTTCGGCATCCAGAAGTACAGCAAATTCTCTGTCAGTTCCTTTTGAAAAAAGCTTAGATATTTTTTCATACAACTTTCTCTCCCTGTAAAAATACTGCCCGGACCGTAATGTCCTCATCAAAAACGACGATATCCGCATCGCAGCCGACTGCCAGCCGGCCCTTATTCGTAAGGCCCATGATCCTGGCAGGTGTCTGTGTGATCATTTTAACGCAATCAGCCAGAGGAATAGATGCATCACGGCAGGTACGGACCAGCCTGTCTGCCGTAGCAATACTGCCGGCAAACGCGCTTCTGTCCATCAGCTTCGCGACACCGTCCTCAATCACACACGGCACGCCGCCGATATCGCACGCACCTGCCTGCTCCGCGCCCGCAGCACGCATGGCATCGGTAACAAGCACCAGACGGTCCGCGCCTTTAAGCTTATAAGCAAGCCGCAGCAGCGTATGCGGCAAATGACAACCATCTGCGATCAGCTCAGCGCAAATATCATCACGCAGATAGGCCGCCTCGAGCACACCGGCAATACGGAAGCCCTTCTCGCGGCGGATGGTCGAGGTACAGGAATACAAATGTGTGATCAGCCGGCAGCCGTGTTCAGCAGCTGCCTCCATTTGCTCGCAGGACGCATCGGTATGCGCGGCAGACGGCAGCGCACCGTGTGCAAGCAGCGCGTCAAGAAACGCAAAATCCGCATCCAGCTCCGGCGCATAATCCCATCGGGCAATCGTATGCTTTTGCAGGATCTGCATATATTCCTCCGCAAGCGGACGGCGCAAAGCCTTGCCGTTTTGCGCACCGGTCTGCGCGGGTGAAAAATACGGACCCTCCAGATGTGTACCGGCAAGCGAGGGAGTTGTCTCCCGCGCCTGCTCGACCGCGCAGATCGCGCGCTCAAGCGCGTCAAAGTCAGCAGACAGAAGCGTGGGGAACATTGTCGTCGTTCCGTGCTGCAAATGCATCTGCGCCGCGCGGCGCACACCCGCAGGATCTGCATCGCTGAAATCCGCACCGGCGCCGCCATGACAATGCAGATCAATAAAGCCTGCCGTTACATAGCATCCCTGTGCATCAAACAGCTGTGTATAGGGCCTCTGTCCGCCCACGCCAACTATTTTACCGCCTTCTATGTATAAATCTGTATCGATAAACGCACCGTCAACCAGAACTTTTCCGTTAGTGATACATGTTACCATACGACCACCTCCTGTTTCAGTATTTACATTATAATATATAAAATATAAAAAGCCAAGATTTTTTTGCGCTAAAAGCAGACCGTACAATGTATATGCACAAAGCGCTTCTTGCCAGACTTCGTGCGCTTGGTCGCAGAACGCTTGGCGCAACAGACGGTATTCTTTCCTTTGGAGATATTGCCCTTGATACAAGTACGCTTATCTTATATCTAACATTGGAGCAACCTCCTTCCATATCTCAAAATTATAATTTGTAAAATTATTGTAGGGGCTATTGACTACCGCTGTCATCCTGAGCAAAACGGAGTGGCATCGAAAGATCCGTTTCCAAGAAAAATCCGGAAAGAACACGTTCTTTTGCCTATCCAACCTATTGACAATCATTTTGGCGGTGATATAATGTAATTAAATTTCCGTGCCTTAGTGGATTGGGCACTAATTTTTTAGGAGGTATTTAAATGAAAAAGCTTAGCATTTTAGTTGCATTGATTTTGTGCGTAACAATCGGCGGCGTGTATGCCACCTGGAACTATGCACAGGGCACTGTTACTGCCCGTACCAAGTTCTTTGATGCCGGCACTATCATCACCGACAAAGTCGTTACCACTGACAAGGGCAACATCACTATTGACACCTCCAATCTGAAGATCACCATTCATGACGAAAACAACGACCTGCACGGTGAAATAAAGATTGAAGGCTATGTAACCGTTACATTCACCCCCAACCAGGGCGCCGACTCCTCTGTCGCTGCCAACGGCGTAAGACTCCAGTATGTGCTGGGTACGACCAACAACTACGTTTATGAGAACAATGCGATCTTTACGGTAGATGCTACTGCACAGGATCTGGGTTCTGTAAACGGTTCCGTTACCATCCCCGCTTCCGAACTGGATGCTCTGATCGACCTGAACGCACTGTATCTGCCCACCGCAGAGGATTACGATGCTTTCAAACTGGCTCTGCACAGCGGTGCTATCAGCATCACTGTTTCTGAGATAACCCCGTAATTACATAAAGTAAGTGTGAGATATTATCCCATGCACGGCATGGGATAATATTTTTAGGAGAAGAATATGTCAGGATATGATTGGTATGTCTTTTTTCTGTGTCTGATTGTCTTCACACTTTTGACAGGTCTGTTCTCGGTGATGCTGCACTATATCATCAAAATGACCCTCAAAGCAATCAATCACGGTCTGGAAGATGAACGTATTATAACTGAATATCAAAAAGGCAAGTCCAACGGCTGCCTCGCGGACATCCTGTGCAGGATTATTTCCGGTGTTCTGATTGCTGCGATTTTTGTCGTCTTTACGGCATCGGTATTTGTGCAGATTTCCGGCAACTACATAAAGCGTGGCTTTTCTGCCCCTAAAGTGGTTCTGTCCGCCTCCATGTCCTTTAAGCATGAGGAGAACACTTATTTGGAGGAACACGGGCTGAACGATCAGTTCGACACCTTTGATCTGGTGTTCCTGGAACAACTCCCCGGCGAGTTCCAGTTGGAGCTTTATGACATCGTAGTGTACGAATATCACGGCGAGCTGATCATCCATCGAATTGTGGGGATTGAGGAGCCCAATGAGAAACATCCCGATTGCCGCCACTTTATGCTTCGGGGTGATGCGTCCAAGTATTCGGATGAATATCCTGTTATGTATGAACAAATGCGTGCGTGCTATAACGGTAAGCACATCAAGTTTGTTGGTAGCTTCTTTATGTTTATGCAGTCGCCTGCCGGATATCTGTGTATTCTTTTGGTATTGTTTGCCGTCTTTGCGACGCCGATTGCTGAAAAAAAGCTGCTGCGCGCAAAAACAGCACGGCTTGCCGAAATCGGCGTGATTTCGCCTGACGGCAAAACAAAGGAGGCGGTGTAACACTATGCGGCGCAGTTCATCTTTCATTTTGATCGTGTTGCTGCTTGTGTTAAGCCTCCCTGTTTCCGGTGTTTTTGCACTATGGCATTATTATGGTCTGACCGAGGCAAAAACAGAAAATGTGGCATCTAACTTATCCACATTTAAATACGGCTTGCTGTATATCACAAAGGTTTCTGTTATCCAGGGAGCGTACAGCGCAGCGCAAGTTACAAAGAACGCAGACTTAAATATTTTGGCGGACATTACTTTAAATCCGCAAGCAGACTCTCAGGTAGTTGTGGAAGTAACCTTCTACAACAGCACGGAAAACAGTTTTTATTACAGCAAAACAGACACAATCTCATGGGATAACGATGCAATCGGCTACACCGTCTCCGGAATCGAAACCAAGGAGGAGATTCCCGGAAAGACCTATAAGACCATTCAGGTGGCATTTGCCTTTAACGGAAACGATTATTCTGCCAATTCGCTTCTGGCTCAATTGCATTTTAACTTTGTTGTAGATAAAGACTCCATAGGCAGTATTGTTGCGCTGACTGCGGTGGATCGCTTCCGGGCGATTTTAAATAATGAGGTTTTTGAGAACTCCTATCAGACCCTGGAAGATGCCATGAACAACCGTAGCGGCTTTAACAAGGGTTCTGCTGTTACCTATATCGGCAACGTGGTCGGCGCCAATACCCAGGACTCCAATACGATCAAAGAACTGTTTAGCGAAGAGTTCCTTTCTATGGACTTAGATGGCGACGGAGAAACCGAACCCATTACAATGATGATCAAGCGGGAAAATCTGGATAACAACACTGCCACCGGCGACGCCTACACCTACACAAACTGGGGACGGGAGTACACGGTCAATGGCGCCGAGATGACGATCTATATTACAGCGGAAGATCTAAACAATGTGTCCAGCGGTAAATCCGTTATTGTGTATGCTGCGGCCTTTACCAAACTTGCCGGTGCAGATATGTGGACAGAACTGGTTCCCTTGACAACCGGAACAGCCAACGCAAACAACTATAGCGGCTACGGTTCTGCAAACTCCTTTAACACAGACACCTGGCAGTCGGAATCCGGCAAGAGCATTGAGGACCTTGTAGGATAGCCAAACGATTTTATGAAAAGGTGCGCTGCAAATCATGCAGCGCACCCTTTTATTATAGTTATATATCCAAAAAAATCTGGCAGTATATTTCTTCCCATATTGCAAATAACAACATCATAATTTGTAAAATTATTGTAGGCGTAGGCTGCGCCAATGAATATTGAATAACGAATAGTGAATAATTGCGGTGTCGGCTTTGCCGACAGATTAAAATAGTGCCGCACAGCGGCACACAATAATTATTCATCCTTCATTTTTCATCATTCATTATTCATTAACTACAAAGATGTCCTTGCGGGGCGTCGAGGGCGACGCCCTCTACATATTTGAAACTTGTCAAGTTTTGTTGACAGATAACCCAAGTTGGAACTATCATGACAAAGATGATGAATTGCTCGGTTTCCCATACAACACTGCAGATATTTTTTGTATGAATTATGTTGGTCGATTTTGATCCGAATATAACAGAATAGCCGCCTCCATAACAGAGGCGGCTGCTTTTTATTTGATGGAATCCAATATTGCTATGAGAGAAACCAATTAACCCATTTGAACCGTTCCTTTTGGGACAGCCAATCAATGAATAGGGCTATCAGTAATGTAAATGACAGAGATAGAATGAATTGATATCGTACCAATTCAATATTGAGATACTTATCAACAACTCTGACAGCTAAAAAAGTAATCCTATTTACCAGAAGATGTGAGAAATATACGACCATTCCAATGTTACGTAGATGTTTGTAAACAGGACGGTCTTTCAACTCTATTGAAGCAGCAAAAGAAAACAGAAAAAAGGTAGCCGGAAGCAAGAAAATATACATATTAAACTCAATTGGGATATCATTGTACTTCAGCAAGAAAACTTCAACAAAAAGGCACAGCATTGAAGCAATAAACCCTATTAGCGCAGTTCGCGCTTTAAGTATAGTTTTACTATGAGAAAAAGTGGCACCCATCAAGACGAAAATAAATCCCATAAATACACCATTTCTCGTCGTAGCGAATATAAACCTATACCCTTTGAAAAGCATCCTGAAAAATTTGATGTTTTCCAATGGCGCAATGATACCGTAGTATGAATCACCAAAAATTCCAATCACATAAAGTACACCTGCTATGATGTAGATATGTTTTAAACTAATCCGGAAGTGAAAACAGAGGCTTAATAAGATAATAGCTACAACTGTCGCACCGAGATACCATAAGTGTGCTTTACTACTGACAGCAAGCAAAACATACCAAGTTCCAAATAGTCGCAAAATCTTAAAACAATAAGTTTTGATTCTCTCTTGATCTAATTCGTAAAGCGGCATTTTCTTAAAAAGGAAAAAACCAGATGAAATAAAGTAGAACGGAACTGCCACACGGCAGACAAAGTGTTGTAGTCCAAAGTTCACATATTTACCGAATTCAGATACTTCTCCTTGAAACGGTGGAATGTGAATAATAAACACC
>JAZNNK010000066.1:0-6488 GCA_045580205.1 Faecousia sp. | reverse complement strand
TGCTGATGCTGGCCATCATCCGGATGCTTTTGTGGTAAAAACGCATAAAAAACGCAGAAACCTCTTGTAAAATCTGCCAGTTTGGCGTATACTTTATCCTATATTTGTTTTGTAAGAGAGGGAGATCATTATGCAGCTGATTTCTGTTCGCTCACTTTTCAAAAACACCGACGCTTATCTCGGCAAAGAGATCACGATCGGCGGCTGGGTACGCAATCGCCGTCCCAGCAAGCAGTTTGGCTTTATCGTGCTCAGCGACGGAACATATTTTACCCCTGTGCAGGTGGTATATAACGATTCACTGGAGAATTTTCAAGAGATTTCTAAAATCAACATCGGCGCGGCGCTGATCGTCAAGGGCATTCTGACGCCGACACCCGATTCCAAGCAACCTTTTGAAATTCAGGCGAGCTCCGTAACGATCGAGGGCGCATCCACCGGGGATTACCCCCTGCAGCCCAAGCGCCACACAATGGAATTTTTGCGTACCATTACCCATCTTCGTCCGCGTACGAACATGTTCCAGGCAGTATTCCGTGTGCGCAGTCTGGCGGCGATGGCCATTCACTCGTTCTTCCAGGAGCGCGATTTCGTGTATGTGCATACACCGCTCATTACCGGCTCTGACTGTGAGGGCGCGGGTGAAATGTTCCAGGTAACCACGCTCAACCTAAACGATGTGCCGAAAACAGAGGACGGAAAAGTGGATTTCTCGCAGGACTTTTACGGAAAGCCAACCAACCTGACCGTTTCCGGTCAGCTCAACGGTGAGACCTTTGCAATGGCTTTCAAAAACATCTATACCTTCGGTCCTACATTCCGTGCAGAAAACTCCAACACCACACGCCACGCGGCAGAATTCTGGATGATCGAGCCGGAAATTGCTTTTGCAGATCTGTCTGACGATATGCGCCTTGCCGAGGATATGATCAAATATATCATCAGCTATGTATTAGAGCGCGCACCGGAAGAAATGCAGTTTTTCAATCAGTTTGTAGATAACGGTCTTTTAGACCGCCTCAATCATGTCCTCAATGCAAGCTTCGGCCACATCACCTACACCGAGGCGATTGAGATTCTCGAAAAGCATAACGACCAATTTGCTTATCCGGTACACTGGGGCTCCGATCTGCAAACAGAGCATGAGCGTTATCTGACCGAGGTCGTCTTCCAGAAGCCTGTATTCGTTACGGATTATCCGAAGGAGATCAAGGCCTTCTATATGAAGCTCAACCCCGACGGAAAGACCGTCGCCGCGATGGACTGTCTCGTACCGGGCATCGGTGAGATCATTGGTGGAAGTCAGCGCGAGGACGATTATGAGGTTCTCAAGTCCCGCATTGAACAGCTGGGTATGAATCCCGAGGACTACGATTTCTATATGGACCTGCGCAAGTACGGCTCTGCCCGCCACGCAGGCTTCGGCTTAGGCTTTGAACGCTGCGTCATGTACCTGACCGGTGTAACTAACATCCGCGACGTACTGCCCTTCCCCCGCACAGTCGGCAACTGCGAGCTGTAAAAATTTTCCGCGTCTGCAATTTTGGCAGACGCGGTCTTTTTTGCGTAATTTTACCGCAGATATTTTACCCTGCAGCGTACATGATAATATCGGAGGCGCTGCACGCATGAAAAAGTTTTTCAAAATTACCAGTGCGTTTTTTCTGATCGTTTTTATGATTCCCGGCTGTCGCGGATCTGATGCATCAAATACGGTTTTTCGCACTGTTACACAGATCGATGTCGTATGCACGCGCGAAAACGAGACGCTTTACCGCACATACCATACACCCAAAAAACTCGAAGCAATACTCCTGTACCTGCGTCTTTTATCGCCCTACGGGAGAGCAGAGGTCGATCCCGAAGCGCTTGAAGGCGACATTTTCGACATCACCGTGCATTTTTCCGACGGCCGGCAGCGCATATACCGACAGCGATCAGACCGCTTCGTATCAAAGGATTTCGCGCCCTGGCAGAACATTGATACCGATCACGCGCAAAAGCTGTATCCCCTGCTTCTGCTCATGCCCGGTGATACTGTATGATCGACATAAAAAGGGAGACCGCATCCCGGGATATCGGTCTCCTTTTTTCTTATAAAAGCGGGATTTGATTCTCTTTGCAGACGCGGAGCGTCTCCTCATCCCAAATGCCGCACTGGACCTCACCGATGTGCGCACAGCCGATCAGAAGCATACAAAGACGCGACTGGCCGATACCGCCGCCGACCGTCAGGGGCAGCTGATTATCAAGCAGCATCTTATGGAACGGAAGCTCCCTGCGGTGATCACAGCCGGCTATGCGCAGCTGCTTATCCATCGCATCGGGATCGACGCGAATACCCATCGAAGAAATTTCAAACGCACAGCCAAGCACATCGTTCCAGAAGATCAAGTCGCCGTTTAACGACCAGTCGTCATAGTCGGGCGCGCGGTTTCCGTGCGTAATACCCGAGCGCAGCGTACCACCAATCTGCAGAATAAATGCCGTCTTATGCTCTTTCACATACAGGTGCTCGCGCATCTGCGGCGTTTCATTGGGGTACATATCCTCAAGCTCCTGCGCAGTAATAAACGATACCTCGCGACACAGGTCTACGCGGATCTGCGGAAAAGCCTCTTTAAGCGCATCGCTGACATCAAAAATGACCTCCGCGATCGAAAGCACCGTCTGCTTCAGATACGCCATCGTTCTATCCTGCGCATCGATGATGCGCTCCCAATCCCACTGGTCAACATAAACCGAGTGAATATTATCAAGCTCCTCATCACGGCGGATAGCATTCATATCGGTATACAGACCCTCGTGCATACCGAAGCCGTACTGGCGGAGCGCAAGGCGCTTCCATTTCGCGAGCGAATGTACGACCTGCGCAATATCTCCGGTAGCCGGAATATCAAACGATACCGGCCGTTCCTTGCCGCTAAGGTCATCATTAAGGCCTGAGGAGGCATTGACAAAAAGCGGTGCAGACACGCGCTTTAAATGCAGTGTCTCGGTAAACTCTTCCTGAAAGAGTCTCTTTGTAAGGGCGATGGCGCGCTGCAGATCGTAGCTGCCAAGCGGGGCTTCATACCCCTGCGGTACGATCACATGATTCATAAGTCGCACCCTCCTTCATAGAAATTATGGCTTAGTATAGCACATTCAAAAACCCCTGTCAACCAAACGGGGCAGCCAAAAGGGTGTTGCAGAAGCAACACCCCCAGGTCAGTGCTGTATCATCAGAAATTGTTCAGGATCCACTCTGCAGACAGCGCAGGCCACTGCGAAAGATCGCGATATGTTTTTGCAAGGCCCAGTCCGTGCCGCCCCTTTGGGAATATATGCATCTCGACAGGGATCTTATGCCGGTGCAGGGCATCAGCAAATTTCAGCGAGTGCGTTACATCAACGCCTTCATCCTCGGATGTATGCCAAATAAAGCACGGCGGTGTTTTTTCATTGACCAGCCGGTATGTCGTAAGCGCTTCGCGCGCGGCGCGGCTTCTGTCGGTAAGCTGCGCAACGCACTCTGTTACCGGACCGTCCTCCTCAAGCGCAGAGGTAACCGGATAGCCCAGGATCACGCCGGAAACACTGGGGGAAACATCATCGTATTCATCCCCGATCTTTGCATGGTCCTCCATCGTGGCAACACAGGTAGCAAGGTGGCCGCCGGCGCTGAAGCCGATCACGAAAAGGCGGTTTTCATCGACCTTATACAGATCTGCATTTTTCTTAAGGATCTTGATCGCTCTCTGGACATCCATCAGCGCTGCCGGAAACGCATAAGGCGCAAGCCGGTAATGCACAACAAAGGCATTCATTCCCCTGTCCTGATAAAACTTCGCAACAGCCTCTCCCTCGTGGTCGACTCGGTTTACATAACCTCCGCCCGCCAACACAACGACGGTCGGCACCTTGAACCATGTATAGGTCGGATACGCAGTCATACTGTTCGGCGTATCGATTGCTGGGTCATACATAGGAATTTCCTTATCCCAAAGCTGAATGTCCATTGTAGCACGCTCCTTATTGGTAATATATGCCTACTATAATATAGAAACGGACAAAATGCAACGATAATTTCCGTCAAATATGCCGTTACACTACGCATGCGGTGAAAACGCCGTCCTGCAATTCTGATTTTTCCCTGACGCGCAAAATTCCGGATATTACGCAAAGAAAGGCACTGCAAAAAGCAGTGCCTTTTATGTATCATATGTACTTTTGCACGCAGTCGAAAATGATTTTCTCCATCTGATCCATTTTGCGGAGCATGTCCTGTGCCAGCGCGATCTGGCATTTGGTGCGTACAAGATTATGCTCCGGATACTCGATCCTGAAGTACGGATCGCCCATAATATAATCCGTCAGGAACCGCACAGCCAGCTCCGCCGTCAGCGCAAAGCAGCTCAGCGCGAGGGTGCTTACTTCATTTTGCGTCAGTGTTGGTGATGTATAGCGCAAAAAGCCTTCACTAAATGCCCGGAACACCTCTAAATTCACGCCGGCCTTTTCGCTGTCGGGGCAATCCTCCTCCACGAAATTGGCAGCAAAGCGAATGGCATCACCAAAATCGTGGCCAACAAGACCGGGCATAACTGTATCCAGATCGATAACCACAAGTGCCTGATCACCGTCTTTTTCAAATAAGACATTATTGATCTTGGTATCGTTATGCGACACGCGCAGGGGAAGCTCACCGCGCTCGTACCGATCAGTCAGGGCGCAGGCCTGATCCATCACCGAGATCAGCCAATCGATCTGCGGGCGTACCTGTGCGACCCTGCCGCACGGATCGGCATCGACGGTATTTAACAAGCTCTCGTAACGCTTGCGTGTATTGTGAAAATCCGGGATCGTTTCATGCAAACGGGCAGCATCAAAGTCATGCAGTTGCATTTGAAACTCGCCAAAGGCTATGCCCGCATTTTCGACCACCTGCAAATTATCCGTTACATTATAAGTCGTGGACGGAATGTAATTGAACAGCCGCCAGAAGCCGCCGTCATCATCAAATACATATGTCTTACGGTCAGCTGTATGATGAAAGTGCAGCGCCACACGGCCGGACTCCTTCTGCCGGATATGCTCGGTAACCCAGTCAATGTTCTCCATAACCTTGATCGGCTGCTTAAATGCATAGGTATTGACGCGCTGTGTTACATACGATTTCGGTAAGCCGTCCGGCTGCAAAAAATTAACTTTATATGTCTTATTGACGTTGCCAGTTTTGATCTCTTCATAACCTACATATGTTCCCTGTATACGAAACGCATCGCATACAGCTTGCAATTTGTGATCCATCGGAGAGCCCTTTCTTCTTTCTATTTCCTTCTTATAGTCCAAGCTGTTTGAGCAGCTTTGTTGCCGATTCACAATCGGTGCCGGAAGTAGTTATATTAAATTGCAGTTCTTTCATCGCAAATTTCAGCCGACCGTCACGGAGCATTTGTCCCCAGCGAACGACCTGATAAACGGGCGTCAGCCATTTATGCTTTTGCAGTACCGGATAACGCACCTTCAGAAATACATACGGCATAAAAAGCCTTTGGCTGATCAGATACCGCAGTCTGCCGCCCTTTTGCGCCTGCTGGAATTCCGCTTTTTTGGCCGCGCCGTATATGCCCGTACCAATCACAAAATCACTGACCTGCGCACTGAGCGCATCGCTCTGCGACTCAGAAAACCACACCTCAGATACATTTTCCATCGAGCGCGCAAAGGTCAAAAGACCGCCCTTTTCCAAAAGCGCTTCGCGCTTTCGGCGGTCGCTCGCTACACGGTGATTTAAGATCCAGATATCCAAAAATGGCCGGATCCCGCAGCCGCCGCCGGTAAAATGCTTCGCCATATGCGCAATATGGTAAAAATAAAACATCTCATCCGTCATGCACATACGGTATTTTGCTCCGTCGGCAGGTTTTGCCTGTTCCCACACGCCCGCCAGAACGCTCCGGCAGTCATCGTCGGCAATTCCCTCTTCAATCGTATCAAAATGCAGCTCCAAATGCACGCCGTCCTGCGAAAACAGCGAGACATCGTGGTAGCTCCTGCCTTTATCGGTATAGCCGAGCTTTTGCGTAAGTGCGGCAATCGCTTTGTCCATATCCTCTTCGTGAATAAGAATATCGATATCACAGCTTGTCCGCATCCAAGGCTCCGGATAATACTTCTGCAGCACAAAACCCTTAAGAGGAATGTGCGCAATGCAAGTCTGCTCTAAAACCCTGCAGGTGCATTCAAACACATGTGTTTTTTTTACATAGCGGTGAACCGCCTGCATGGCCATCAGCCGCAGATCCTCTGAAACCTTATCCGCGCCCAAAACACCTGCCTGACTAAGCGCCTGTCCAACAAAGTGCGAAAGGTCGTGATTTCTGGCAAGATCATATACTGCTGAGATCTGCTCCGGTGTCAGCCCTGCTGACACTTCCGGTGCAACCTGTTTCTTGGCAACCTGCGCGCGAATGAGGGAAAATAATATTTGTTCTGCCTGCATC
>JAZNNK010000065.1:0-2018 GCA_045580205.1 Faecousia sp. | reverse complement strand
TCCATAAATTCATTAAAAAACAGCTCAAAAGTTCTTTTGAGCTGCTTTCTAATTTACGCTACATTAATCTTCAGTATTGCTGGCAGGCGTCTCTGCACGCTTTTCCTGTGCATCGACCAAAGCTTTAAACTTGGCGCGAGTATCGCGCACATCCTCCAAGGACATTGCAACAGCTTCTTCTGTACGACGGAGTGCATCGTCCATATAGTCGTTGCTTGCTTTGCGAAGGTCAGCCATACGCTGCTTGGTCTGCTGAACCATCTCCTGGCATTGACGCTTAGCTTCCAGATAAATGGTCTCCTCTGCGACCATCTTTGCGGCCTGCTCCTGAGCCTGACGGATCATACCCTCAGCCTCACGGCGTGCTTGACCAATGAGTTCATTGCGGGACTCCACAATAGTGCGGGCCTGCTTCAGCTCAACAGGCAGCTGGGCAATAATTTCATCCAGCATATCCAGAACCTTATCACGCTCCAAAATACACTTGTCAGCGCCCAAAGGAAGGCTGCGTGCGTCCTGCACCATATCGTATAACGCGGAAATGATATCTTCAATATTCTGCTCGTTCATTTTCTGTTTCCTCCTTGACGTACATCAGCGATTCGCTGTTTGAAGATGGGAATAATTTGCTCCGGCAGGAATTCGGACAAATCGACATCATAGCCGGCAAGTTCCTTGACAATACTGGAACTGAGATACATATACTGATGTTCCGCAGTGAGGAACATAGTATCTAAATTGGGGTTAATTTTATGATTAACAATAGACATGCTGAATTCGTTTTCAAAGTCAGATCCCGCACGCAGGCCTTTTACGATCACACAGCTGCCCTTCTTTTGCGCATATTCAGCCAACAGCTCGCAGGATGCATCCACCTCAACATTGGGAATGTCGCTGACGACATTGCGAATCATCCGTACGCGCTCCTCCTGGGTGAATAAAGGAGACTTCGTGCTGTTGACCATAACGCAAACGATCAGCTTGTCAAATATATTAGCAGCTCTGCGGATAATATTCAGATGACCGCTGGTGATAGGATCAAAGCTGCCTGGGTAGATTGCTATCTTCATATTGGTACCTTTTATGATCAATTCCTGCGATAAATCGTAAGAATTGTGCTCGCGTATTTATAATCTTTGGAACGCGTGTAACCCGGAAAATCCAAACATAAGACTTTCTCGACGGGACGTTCCGTAACTATTATACTACCAGATTGCAAAATGTCAATTTCTGTTATCAATTTTAGTGCATTTTCTAAAAATTTTTCTGCATAAGGAGGGTCTAACAGTATAATATCATAACTTTTGACGGATTTTTTTAAAAAATCAGCATAATCGGCGCAGACAACCTGTGCACATTCTTCTAAATGCGTGCGTTTTAGATTCTCACGAATCAAAGCACAGGCTGACTTCTGCGAATCCACAAAAACAGCCTCTTTTGCTCCCCTGCTAAGAGCTTCAATACCGAGCTGACCTGAACCCCCAAACAGATCCAGCACCTTGGTCCCGGGAATATCAAATTGAATGATACTGAAGAGCGCTTCCTTTACCCGGTCAGTGGTGGGCCGGGTTAGCATTCCATCCGGTGTTTTAAGATTAACGCCTCTTGCTTTGCCGGAAATCACACGCATTATACAGTTCTCTCCCCTTCTAATTTATGAAAATGATCATATACATTTTTTGCTACATCGGCAGGTAAAACGCGTTGCAAATCCGAAATTGTCGCTTGCTTAATTCCGGTAATTGATTTAAATGTTTTTAACAGATTTTGCTTGTGTTTGGGTCCGATGCCCGATATTGCATCCAGCTCAGAATATCGCAGACGTTTGCTACGAAGATTCCTGTGGTAGGATATTGCAAATCGGTGGGTTTCTTCCTGAATTGTACCAATGAACGAAAAGACAGATTGTTGTACATCAATGGCAATTTCATCGCCTTGTGGCGTCACCAGAGCCCTTGTACGATGCCTGTCGTCCTTCACCATTCCAAACACAGGAACAGACAGGTTCAGTCTTTGCA